>NZ_BAAAKJ010000240.1:0-58776 GCF_039527695.1 Kitasatospora putterlickiae | reverse complement strand
CGGCGGCGCCCGCGGTGCTGCCCGCCGCCGACCGGGGCACGGTCGTCGCCGACCACGAGGCCGGCGCGCCGTACTCGCCCGAGCTGGACGAGGCCGACCCGGCCGTCGCCGAGCCGCCCGCGATGCGCTGGCCGCTGTGGGTGCTGGCCGTGCCGACCATGGGCTTCGGCATCGCCGGCCTGCGCTCGGACTGGCTGCCCGCGCTGCTGGACGGCGGCTCGCTGCGGCCCTCCGCCGTCACCGCCGTCATCGGCACCGGTCTCGCCGTGGTCGGCGCGCTGCTGGCCTACGGGGCCTGGCGCTCGGCCACCGCCCGGGTACCGGGGCAGGCCGAAGCCCCGGCCGGCGAGACGGTCGTCGCCGACCCCGGCCGCGCCCTGCTCGGCCCGCTGTTCGGCCCGGCCCGGCACGGCTTCGGCGTCGACCGGCTCTACAGCGCGCTGTTCGTCCGCCCGGTCGAGGCCGCCGCCCGGCTCGTCCGCTTCCTCGACCGCGAGGTCGTGGAGACGTACGTGCGCGGCGCCGGCGCGGGGGCGGGTCTGCTCGGCCGCGCGGTGCGGCTCGCCCAGACCGGCAACGCGCAGACCTACCTCAGCGCGCTGCTCGCCGGCGTCGTCCTGCTGGTCGTCCTGGTGGCGGTGTAGCCGATGCCGTACCTCCCTTCCCCGTCCGCTGTCGCGGTTGTCACGAGGAGCCCCCGATGAACGCGGTCCTCATCGCCCTCCTGGTGCTGCCGATGCTCGGCGCCGCGCTCACCCTGGCCCCGGTGTTCGGCGCCGACCCGGCCGCCGCCGACCGGCGCGCGCTGCGCTTCAGCACCGTGCTGACCGGCGCCGTCCTGGTGCTCACCGTCGTCCTGGCCGCCGGCTTCGACCACGACGAGCCCGCCCGGATGCAGGCCACCACCGACGTGTCCTGGATCCCGGCCATCGGGGTGCGCCTCCACCTCGGCGTGGACGGCGTCTCGCTGCCGCTGATCGTCCTGACCTCGCTGCTCACCTTCCTCTGCGCGCTGTACTCGGAGCGGCGGCTGCCGTCCGGCGAGGGAGTGCCCTCGGCCCGGGCCTTCGTCGGGCTGTTCCTCCTCCTCGAAGTCGGCATGCTCGCCACCTTCGCGGTGCTGGACCTCCTGCTCTTCTTCCTGGCCTTCGAGATCGTGCTGATCCCGATGTACTTCCTGATCGCCCGCTGGGGCAGCGGGGCGAAGGTGCCGGCCGCCAACCGCTTCATCCTGTACACGCTGCTCGGCTCGGCCGTGATGCTGCTCGGTTTCCTGCTGATCGGCGGCAAGGCGGGCACCTTCGACATGCAGGCCCTCGCCGCCGCCCACGGCTCCGGCCTGAGCCACTCCACCCAGGTGATCGCCGCCCTGGCGATCATGGTCGGGCTCGCGGTCAAGGCCCCGGCCTGGCCGCTGCACAGCTGGCTCCCGGACGCCCACACGGCGGCCCCGACGGTGGGTTCCGTGCTGCTCGCCGGCGTGCTGCTGAAGATGGGCACCTACGGTCTGGTCCGCGTCCTCCTCCCGGTCGTGCCCGACGGCACCACGACGCTCGCCCCCTACCTGGGCGCGTTCGCCGCCGTCGGCATCCTCTACGGCTCACTGGCCTGCCTGGCCCTCGCCCGGAAGGGCGCCAAGGGCGACCTCAAGCGCCTGATCGCCTACTCCTCCGTCGGCCACATGGGCTTCGTCCTGCTGGGCATCGCCTCCCTCACCCCGGTCGGCGTCAACGGCGCGCTGTTCGCCAACATCGCGCACGGCCTGATCACCGGCCTGCTGTTCTTCGTCGTCGGGGCGCTCAAGGACCGCTACGGCACGGCGGACCTCGACACCCTCTCCGGCGCCACCGGCGCCGCCCTCTACGGGCGGGCGCCACGGCTCGGCGCGCTGCTCGCCTTCGCCGCCGTCGCCAGCCTCGGCCTGCCCGGCCTGGCCGGCTTCTGGGGCGAGCTGCTCGCGATGTTCGGCGCGTTCGACCCGGCCGACGGCCTCTCGCGCCCCGCGTTCGTCACCTACATGGTCCTGGCCGGCCTCGGCACCCTCCTCACCGCCGCGTACCTGCTGATCGTGGTCAAGCGCGTCTGCATGGGCGACCCCGGGCAGCCCGCCCCGGTGGCCGAGCTCGCCGACCTGCGCCCGTACGAGGCCGTCAGCTGGACGCCGCTGGCCGCCCTCACCCTGCTCGCCGGTCTCTGGCCCGCGCTGCTGCTCGGCCTCTCCGACCCCGCCGTCAAACACCTCCTCGGGGGTGGCTGATCATGCTCGGCACCGCACTCGGACCTCACTCCACGGGGCAGACCACTGTGACCTCCCTCGCCGTCGCCAACCCGGGCAGCCTGATCCAGTCCGTGGACTGGGTGGCGATCGCGCCCCCGCTGATCGCCGCACTGGCCGCCCTCGCGGTGCTGGTCACCGACCTCTTCCTGCCCGCGCGGCACAAGAAGTGGCTGGGCCGGCTCACCGCCGCCGGACTCGCCCTCGCGCTCATCTCCCTCCTCCCGCTCACCGGTGGATCACCCCGGGCCACCTTCTGTGCGCAGAACGTAACAGGAGCCACTGACAACGCGGGCTGCTCCTACGTCGCCGACCACTTCGCCCTGGTCTTCCAGCTGCTCGCGCTCGGCGGCGCGCTGATCGCCGCCCTGCTGTCCGCGCACACGGTGGACGACGAGAAGCTGCCCGGCGGCGAGTACTGGTTCCTGCTGCTCGCCAGCGCCACCGGCGCCGCCCTGCTGCCCGCCTCCCGCGACCTCGCCACCCTGGTGATCGCCCTGGAGGTGGCCTCGCTGCCCGCCTTCGCCCTGGTCGCGCTGCGCCGGGACGGCCGGGGCGCCGAGGCCGCGCTGAAGTTCTTCCTCTCCTCCGTCACCGCGACCGCCGTGATGCTGCTCGGCATCGGCTTCGTCTACGCGGCGAGCGGCAGCCTGCACCTGGGCGCCGTCGCCACCGGCCTGGAGCAGGCGCCCGCGCAGCTCAAGCCGCTGGCCGAGGCGGGCGCCGTGCTCACCCTGGTCGGCTTCGCCTTCAAGGTCGCCGCCGTCCCGTTCCACTTCTGGGTGCCGGACACCTACACCGGCGCCCCGCTGCCGGTGGCCGGCTACCTCTCGGTGGTCGGCAAGGCGGCCGGCCTGGCCGGCCTGGCGCTGGCCACCACCATCGCCTTCCGCCCGTACGCGCACACCTGGGGCCTGGCGCTCGCGGTGCTGGCCGCCGTCACCATGACGGTCGGCAACGTGGGCGCGCTGCGCCAGCGCTTCGACACCCGTTTCAGCGCGGTCCGGCTGCTCGCCTGGTCCTCGGTCGGCCAGGCCGGTTACCTGCTGGTGCCGCTGGCCGCGGCCGGCTACGCGCCCACCGCGACCGATCCGCTGGGCGCCACCGCCGCGTACGCGCTGATCTACGGCGTGGTCAACCTCGGCGCCTTCGGCGTGGTGGCGGCGGTCGGCCGCCGGGCCGGGACCAGTGTGGACGACTTCCGCGGCCTGTTCGCGCGCGACCGCTGGACGGCGCTGGCGCTGGCGTTCTTCCTGCTCTGCCTGGCCGGACTGCCGCCGGGCGTGATCGGCCTGTTCGGCAAGGTGGTGGTGTTCCGCGCCGCCGTCGACGCCGGTCTCGGCTGGCTGGCCGTGGTGATGGCCGTCAATGTGGTCGTCGCCCTGTACTACTACCTGCTCTGGACCGCCCGGCTGTTCACCCCGGCCGAGGAGACGGAGGCCGCCCCGGCCCCCGAGCGGCGCCTGCCGGTGTCGCTGACCGCCACCCTGGGGCTCACCGCCTCGGCGGCGGTGGTGCTCTCGGTGGCCCCGCAACTGGTGCTCCAGGTGGTCGGCGGCTCGCTGTTCTGACCCCCGTTCCGCAGGTGTGCCGAGGTGGCGCACGGTGCGGCCGGGTCACCCTGCCGGGTGTCGCGCTGGTCACAAGGGAACAAGGCCCCCGGTTTCGCCCGTTGTCCGGGCAGGAGGGACGAGGCAGAAAGGGCTTCCCCACGCACCATTGGAGGGCCAGCCGTGCACCGCCGGCACAACGGACTGAGGACCGCCGCCCTGCTCGGCGGCCTCTCGGCGCTGATCCTGGTGATCGGCAGTTTCTTCGGCCGCACGGGCTTCGTGATCGCCCTGCTGGTCGCCCTCGGCACCAACGCCTACGCGTACTGGAACAGCGACAAGCTCGCGCTGCGCGCCATGCGCGCCCGCCCGGTGAGCGAGATCGAGGCCCCCCGGCTGTACCGGATCGTCCGGGAGCTCTCCACCGCGGCCCGCCAGCCGATGCCCCGCCTCTACATCTCGCCGACCCCGGCCCCGAACGCCTTCGCCACCGGCCGCAACCCGCGCAACGCGGCGGTCTGCTGTACCGACGGCATCCTGCACCTGCTCGACGAGCGCGAACTGCGCGGCGTCCTCGGCCACGAGCTGAGCCACGTCTACAACCGGGACATCCTGATCTCCTCGGTCGCCGGGGCGCTCGCCTCGGTGGTGATGTTCCTGGTGAACTTCGCCTGGCTGATCCCGTTCGGCCGCGGCGACGACGACGACGGCCCGGGCCTGTTCGGGATGCTCGCGATCATGATCCTCGGCCCGGTCGCGGCCTCGCTGATCCAGCTGGCCGTCAGCCGCTCCCGGGAGTACCAGGCCGACGCCGACGGCGCCCGGATCACCGGCGACCCGCTCGCCCTGGCGAGCGCGCTGCGCAAGCTGGACGCCGGCACCCGGCAGCTGCCGCTGCCGCCGGAGCCTCAGATCCAGACCGCCAGCCACATGATGATCGCCAGCCCGTTCCGGCCCGGTGAGGCCGGCGCGAAGCTCTTCTCCACCCATCCGCCGATGGCCGAGCGGATCGCCCGGCTGGAGCGGATGGCCGGCTACCGGGGCTAGCCGGCCCGTCGCCACCCGCCGTCAGCCGGTGACCTCCTCGAAGGCCAGCCGCAGCCGGTGCACCCCCTCCACCACCTGGGCGGAGCTCTCGGCGGCCGCATAGCTGAGCCGCAGGTGCGGGGCCGGCGGTTCGGCCGCGTGGTACGGGCGCCCGGGGGACACCTGGACGCCGGCCCGCAGCGCGGCGGCGGTCAGCGCGCCGTCGTCGACGCCGTCCGGGAGCCGCAGCCACAGGTGGTAGCCGCCGGGCCGGTACGCGCCGAGCACGCCCGGCAGCTCGCGGCGCAGGGCGGCGACGGCGGCGGTGCGGCGGTCCCGCAGTTCGGTGCCCAGGGCGCGCAGATGGCGCGCCCAGCCGGGATCGGCCACCAGTTCCAGCGTCGCCTCCTGCAACGGCCGGGGCACGAAGAAGCTGTCCACCACCTGGGTGGCCCGCAGCCGGGCGAGCGCGGGCCCGCGCGCGGTGAGCGCGCCGACCCGCAGGTTCGGGGAGGCGGCCTTGGTCAGCGAACGCAGGTGCACCACCACCCCGTCGCGGTCCTCGGCGGCGAGCGGGCGCGGCAGCGCGGGGGCGTCCGCGTGCACCAGGAGCCGGGAGAAGTCGTCCTCGACGACGAACGCGCCCGCCGTCCGGGCGATCCGCAGCACCTCGGCCCGGCGCTCGGGGGAGAGCACCGCGCCGGTCGGGTTCTGGAACAGCGGCTGGCAGACGAAGACCCGCGCCCCGGTCGCCGCGAAGGCGTCCGCCAGCAGGTCTGTGCGCACGCCGTCGGCGTCGACCGGCACCGGCACCGGCCGCAGCCCGGCCGCCCGGACCACCGCCAGGATCCCCGAGTACGTCGGCGACTCCACCAGGACCGGCGCGCCCGGCGCGGCCAGCGAGCGCATCGCCACGGTGAGCCCGCCCTGCCCGCCGGAGGTGATCAGCACGTCCCCGGTGGCGATCGGCCCGCCGTGGCCGCCGATGTCGCGGGCGAACCAGCCGCGCAGCTCGGTGAGGCCGTCGGTGGGCGGGCGCTCCCAGGCGCCCGGCCGCCGTCCGGCCCGGCCGAGGGCGGCGGCGAGCAGGCGCTCGGGCAGCAGCGAGGCGTGCGGGTAGCCGCTGTTGAGGTCGACGACGCCGGGCGGCGGTACGCGCAGGGTGGCGAAGACCGGGTCGGCCAGCAGGTCGCGCGGGCCGGTGCCGGCGCTGAGCGCGACCTCCTGCCAGGAGAGGTCGCCCGGACGGGCGGCGGCGGGGACGGCCGGTACCCCGGCGCCCGGAGCGCCCGCGAAGGCCGCCGCCCGGAACACCCCGGCACCCGGCCGGGAGACCACCAGGCCCTCGGCGACCAGCACGGCGATGGCGCGGGAGACCGTGCCCGGGCTGACCTGGTGGCGCTCCATCAGGACCCGGCTCGACGGCAGCTTCCGCCCCTCCGGATAGCGCTCCACCTCGCGGCGCAGGCTGTCGGCGAGTCCGGCCACACTGCTACGCTCGTTCATGAGAGCACAAGATAGCGCTACCAATTTCCTGGCGGTAGCGGCCCGACCCGCTACGGCGCCCGCCCCCGCCTCCGGGAGTTCCCCGGGCACGGCGCAGGCCGCCCTGGGCGTCCTCTTCTTCTCCTTCAGCTTCCCCGCCACCGCCTGGGCGCTGACCGGCTTCGGCCCCTGGACGGCCACCGGTCTGCGCGGCCTGCTGGCCGGTGTGCTCGCCGCGCTCTGCCTCGCGGCCGCCCGGGTCCCACTGCCGGAGCGCCGCCACTGGCCCGGCCTGCTGGTGGTCGCGGCCGGCTGCGTGCTCGGCTTCCCGCTGCTCACCACGCTCGCCCTGCGGACGTCCTCGACCGCCCACTCGGCGGTCGTCATCGGCCTGCTGCCGCTGGCCACCGCCGCCTTCGCCGCCGTGCGCCCGCGCGGGGACGGCCGTCGTCAGTCCCGGCTGTTCTGGGGCGCGGCGCTGATCGGGGCGGCGGCGGTGCTCGGGTTCACCCTGGTGCGCGGCCACGGCCGGCCCGGCCTCGCCGACCTCTACCTGTTCGCGGCGCTGCTGGTCTGCGCGGCCGGGTACGCGGAGGGCGGGCGGATCTCCCGGGAACTGCCCGGCTGGCAGGTGATCGGCTGGGCGGTGGTCGCCGCGCTGCCGGTCACCGCGCTGACCACGGCCCTGGCCCTGTCGGCCGAGCCGGTGCACCTCGGGTCGAAGGCGGTGGCCGGGCTGCTGTACACGGCGGCGGTCTCGCAGTTCGGCGGGTTCGTGGTCTGGTACCGGGGGATGGCGCTGATCGGGGTCCCGAGGGCGAGCCAGCTCCAGCTGGCCCAGCCGCTGATCACGCTCGTCTGGTCGGTGCTGCTGCTCGGCGAGGAGCTGCCGGCCGCCGCGCCGGTGACGGCGGTGGTGGTGCTGCTCTGCATCGCGCTCACCCAGCGGGACCGGGCCTGACGGCGGGCGGCCCGGTCCCGTACCGGGTACGGGACCGGGCCGCGACCGTCGGGAATCAGTGGCCGGCCTCCGCGGGCCGGTAGACGCACAGCGCCCAGATGATGAACACGTCCAGCGCGATCACCACGATCGACCAGCCCGGGTAGTACGGCATCGACAGGAAGGCGTCGATGGCGCTCACCGCGGTCAGGACGATACCGGCGTACCGGGCCCAGCCGGCGCCCTTGAGGAGGAACGCGCCGACCAGCGCGACCAGCGCGCCGACCACGATGTGGATCCAGCCCCAGCCGGTGAGGTCGAAGCGGAAGACGTAGCGGCTGGTGGTCAGGAAGACCTCGTCGTCGTGGACCGCCATGATGCCGCGCAGCACCTCCATGATGCCGTTGATCAGCATCAGGACACCCGCGAACACCACGAAGCCGGGTGCCCACTCGTGGAACCGGTGGTGCGAGGGCGGCGGTGGCGGCTGGCCGGTGCCGGAGCGCCAGGGCGGGGGTTCGTCGGGCGGCGGGGTCGACGACGTGCTGCTCATGGGTTCCTCCAGGGCCGGGCGCCGGGGTCGGGCGGGTGGTCCCGCCTCCGGCCGGCGGACTCGTCCGTCGGATTCGACCGTCCAACCCGGGCCGGGGCCGGGCAACCGGGCCGCGCCTGTTCGGGTGACCCGTCCCCGGCGCCCTCCGCGCGCCCCCGCCCGGTGCGGCCGGCCTGCCGGTACTGGTGGTCCGACCCCTGCCCCGGACCCGGAAGGCGCAGCGCGTGACCCTCCTGCCGAAGGACACCGCGGAGCAGCAGCCCCCGCACCCGCCGCGCACACCCCGGCCGGAGCGCCGCCGCGCCGCCCGCGGCCGTCACGGCCGGGCCCTGGTCGGCTGGCTCACCACCACCGACCACAAGCGGATCGGCACCCTCTACATCACCACCTCCTTCCTGTTCTTCCTGCTCGGAGGGCTGATGGCGATGCTGATGCGGATCGAACTGGCCCGCCCCGGGCTGCAGCTGCTCTCCAACGAGGAGTTCAACCAGCTCTTCACCCTGCACGGCACGATCATGCTGCTGATGTTCGCGACCCCGCTGTTCGCCGGCTTCGCGAACTGGATCATGCCGCTGCAGCTCGGCGCCCCCGACGTCGCCTTCCCCCGGCTGAACGCGATCGCCTACTGGCTGTACCTGTTCGGCTCGCTGATCGTCGTCTACGGCTTCCTCACCCCGGACGGCGCGGCCGACTTCGGCTGGTTCGCCTACGCGCCACTGAACGGCGCGGACCACTCACCGGGCCTCGGCGCCGATCTGTGGATCATGGGCCTGGCCCTCTCCGGCTTCGGCACCATCCTCGGCTCGGTCAACTTCATCACCACGATCGTCTGCTTCCGCGCGCCCGGGATGACGCTGTTCCGGATGCCGATCTTCGTCTGGAACATCCTGCTGACCGCCGTCCTGGTGCTCTTCGCCTTCCCGGTGCTGGCGGCCGCGCTGCTCTGCCTGGAGTCGGACCGGCGCTTCGGCTCGCACGTGTTCGACGCGGCCAACGGCGGGGCGCTGCTGTGGCAGCACCTGTTCTGGTTCTTCGGGCACCCGGAGGTCTACATCATCGCGTTGCCGTTCTTCGGCATCGTCACCGAGATCATCCCGGTGTTCAGCCGCAAGCCGATCTTCGGCTACACCGGGCTGATCGGCGCGACCATCGCCATCACCGGCCTGTCGATCACCGTCTGGGCGCACCACATGTTCGTCACCGGGCAGGTGCTGCTGCCGTTCTTCTCGATCATGACGATGCTGATCGCGGTGCCGACCGGGGTGAAGTTCTTCAACTGGATCGGCACCATGTGGCGGGGCTCGCTCAGCTTCGAGACACCGATGCTGTGGGCCGTCGGATTCCTGGTCACCTTCCTGTTCGGCGGCCTCACCGGGGTGCTGCTGGCCGCGCCGCCGATCGACTTCCACGTCTCCGACTCGTACTTCGTCGTCGCGCACTTCCACTACGTGGTGTTCGGGACAGTGGTCTTCGCGATGTTCGCCGGCTTCCACTTCTGGTGGCCCAAGTTCACCGGCCGGATGCTCGACGAGCGGCTCGGCCGGATCCACTTCTGGACCCTCTTCGCCGGCTTCCACGCGACCTTCCTGGTCCAGCACTGGCTCGGCGCCGAGGGCATGCCCCGCCGGTACGCCGACTACCTGGCCTCCGACGGCTTCACCGCGCTCAACACCGTCTCCAGCGTCGGCTCGTTCCTGCTCGGGATCTCCACCCTGCCGTTCCTGTACAACGTCTGGCACACCGCCCGGTACGGCGAGCGGGTCACCGTCGACGACCCGTGGGGCTACGGACGTTCGCTGGAGTGGGCCACGTCCTGCCCACCGCCCCGGCACAACTTCGTCACCCTGCCCCGGGTCCGCTCCGAGTCGCCCGCCTTCGACCTCCACCACCCCGAGATCGCCGAGATCGACCGCCGGTGGAACGCCCGCACGCCACAAGCCTGATCCCGGGCCCTTTACCTCCTCGTTAGGATGACCGGCATGGCAGAGGACACCGCAGAGGAGACCCACGGCCCGGTGACCGGCGACCCGCGGGCCCGGCGGCGCGGCCAGGGCGAGCTGGAGGCGCAGGTGCTGGCGGTGCTCCAGCGCGCCCCCGGCCCCGTCACCGCGGGCTGGGTGCAGGAACGCCTCGACGGCGACCTCGCCTACACCACCGTGATGACCATCCTCTCCCGGCTGCACGCCAAGGACGCCGTCACCCGCACCCGCTCCGGCCGCTCCTACCTCTGGCAGGCCTCCTCCGACGCGGCCGGCCTCGCCGCGCTGCGGATGCGCCGCGTCCTGGACGGCGAACCCGACCGGGACGCCGTGCTCGCCAGCTTCGTCACCGCGCTGCTCCCGCACGACGAGGAACTGCTGCGCACCCTGCTCGACAGCGCCACCGGCCCGGCCCCCGAGCGCGAAGGCTGACCTCCGCACCGTGGGCGTCTTCGTCTTCCTCCCCCTCGTCCTGCCGCTGACGGCGCTGCCCATCGCCCGCCTCACCGAGCAGCACCTCCACCCGCGGGGCGCCGCCCGGCTGCTCACCGCGATCAGCGTCGTGATGGCCCTGTGCAGCGCGCTCTGCCTGGCGCTGATCGGCGTCGTCGGCACCGCGCAGATCCCCGGCAACCCGCTGCCCGACAGCTGGTCCGACCCCGAGGTCCGGGCCGCCCTGCCGTACCACGAGACCGTCGGCTCGGCGGCGCTGCTGGTGCTCGCCGCCGTGCTGTTCGCGGTCGGCCGCACGCTCGCCCGCCACCTGCGGATCCGCGCCCGCGCGCGGCGCGCCCTCGGCCGGGCCCTGCCCGCCTCCTCCGACGTCGCGCTGCTGCCCGACCCGGCCCCGTACGCCTACGCGCTCCCCGGTTCGCCGCGCTCGCCCGGCCGGGTGGTCGTCTCCACCGGCATGCTGGCCGGCCTCGCCGAGGACGAGCGCGCCGCCCTGCTCGCCCACGAGCGCGCCCACCTGACCCACCGGCACCACCGCCACCTGCTGGCCACCCAGCTGGCCGGCTGCGTCAACCCGTTCCTGCGCCCGCTCGAAGGCGCCGTCGCCTACAGCGCGGAGCGGTGGGCCGACGAGGAGTCCGCCCAGGCCGTCGGCGACCGCCGGGTCACCGCCCGCGCCGTCGCCCGCGCCGCGCTCGCCTCCCACCGCCCGCCCGCCGCCTACGCGGTCTTCCCGGCCTTCGCCGCCCCCGGCCCCGTCCCCCGCCGCGTCGCCGCCCTCCTCGGCCCCGTCCCCACCACCCGCAACTGGCCCCCCGCCCACACCCCCGCCGGCCTCGCCGCCCTCGTCGCCGCCCTGGGCACCGCCGCCTCCGCCCTCTCCGCCCTCAACGCGGCGGTCGCCCTCCTCCTCATCCTCAAGGCCGTCACCCCCCTGTGAGGCTCCTCCTCCGCGAGGAGGGGGCGCACCCGGAGCGGTCCCTGAGATGGGGCCTCCGAGCGGGTAGACACGCAGCTCAGCGGGCATGCGGGTCGTAGGGGGCAGTCGTCGCGCGTGAGAGGGTGCCAGGCATGAAGGTGATCGGATTCCTACTGAATGTGCTCTGGCTGGTCTTCTGCGGATTCTGGATGGCGGTCGGCTATGTGATCGCCGGCATCATCTGCTGCGTTCTGATCATCACCATTCCCTTCGGCATCGCCTCGTTCCGGCTGGCGGGGTTCGTGCTCTGGCCGTTCGGGCGGAAGGCCGTCGAGCGGCCGGACGCCGGGGCGCCGTCGTGCGTCGGGAACGTGATCTGGCTGGTGTTCGCCGGGTGGTGGCTGGCGCTGATGCATCTGATCACCAGCATTCCGCTGTTCATCTCGATCATCGGGATTCCGTTCGGGTGGGCGAACCTCAAGCTGATCCCGGTGTCGCTGATGCCGCTGGGGCGGGAGATCGTGTCGACGGACGAGCCGTGGGGCGGGCGGTAGCGGGCGGTCGGCGGTGAGGCCGAGCGGGGCCTGGTGACCCTCGGCCCGATCGCGCCGCCGGGTTCAGCGGGCGGCGGCGGCCACCGGGCGGGAGCGTAGCGCCCAGGCCGCGGCAGGGGCGGCGCAGAGCGCGGCGAGCAGGAGCGCGCCCGCCGTCACCGCGGCGACCGGGCGCCACGGGAGGACGAGCGGCGCGGGCACCCGGAGCACCGCCAGGGCCGCGTGCAGGGATCCGAGCTGGACGGCGGCGACCGCGCAGCCGAGCACCGCGCCGACCGCCGTCACCAGCACCGATTCGGCGGTGACCAGGCGCACCACCTGGGCCCGGGTGGCGCCGGCCAGCCGGAGCAGGGCGAGTTCGCGGCGGCGGTCGGCGGTGGCCATGAGCAGGGTGTTGGCGAGCGCGATGCCGGTGTAGACGAGGGCCAGACCGAGCACCAGGGCCAACCGCAGCCACACGATCCGGGCGGGTGTGGTGGGGGCGAGCCACTGCTCGCGGGTGAGGACGGTGGCGCCGTACGGCTGGGCGGCGGAGCGGACGTCGTCCGCGCGGGCGGTGGCCGAGAGCCGTACCTCGACGCGGTCGACGCGGGCGCCCGGGGCGTTGCCCGCCGTCACGTACAGGCCGTTGTCGTCGAGCCCGTCGCGCAGCACGGCGGCCACCCGCAGCGTCGTCCGGCTGCCGTCGGCGCGCACCACCGGGACCGGCTCGCCGACCGCCCGGTCCCACTCGGCGGGCAGCACGAGCGAGCGGTCGTCGAGCCCGGCCGTCGAGCCGGCCAGCAGGGGCAGCCGGGCGAGGGCGGCCAGACCCGCCGGATCGGCGGCCATCCGGGCCTCGGAGCGGACCGTCACCCCGTCCGGTTCGACGAGGCCGAGGGGGGTCGGCGCGGTGGGGGAGAGCGCGGTCACGCCCGGGACGGCGCGCAGCGCGGCGAGCAACGGGCCGTCCCCGCCGCCGGGGGCCGGGACGACGACCAGGTCGGCGGCGGTCCGGGCGCGCGCCTCGGCGGCGCGGGCGGCGCCCACCGTGTCCAGCGCGCCCGCCAGCGAACCGGTCAGCGCGACCGAGACCAGTACCGGCGCGGCGACCGCGCCCGTCCGGCGCAGCGCGGCGGCGGCGTTGGCGGGCACCAGCCGGCCCGCGTACCCGGTGAACCGGCCGGGCAGGGCGCGGCCGAGCAGGCGGATGAGCGGCGGGGCGAGCAGCGGGGAGAGCAGACCGGCCGCGGAGATCAGCCACATCGGCTGGATGGTGTACGTCTTGCGGCGCAGCAGGTCGGCGGGGTCGGTGGCGATCGCGGTGCCGGCCAGGACGGCGGCGGTGAGCAGCAGGCCGAGGCCGGTGAGCAGACGGCCGGCGGTCAGCACGCCGGTGTCGAGGTCGGCGGCGCGCAGGGCGTCCAGCGGGCCGACCCGCCCGGCCCGGCGAGCCGCCACGGCGACCCCGGCGAGGGCGACCAGCAGGCCGGTGGCGAAGGCGGTGGGGAGCGGCCAGGCGGCGGGGACGAGGGCGAAGCCGGGCGGGGCCATGCCGAGGTCGGACAGCCGGCGCACCAGCGCGGGGGCGCCGAGCCGGCCGAGCGCGCAGCCGGTGGCGGAGGCGGCGGCGCCGAGCAGCAGCGCCTCGGTGAGCACGGTGCGGCGGACCTGGGCCCGGGTGGCGCCCGCCAGCCGGAGCAGACCGAGCTCGCGGCGGCGCTGGGCGACGGCGTAGGAGTACGTGGAGGCGACGACGAACGCCGAGACGAACGCGCTCACCCCGCCCGCGGTGCCGAGCCCGGCGACCAGCGAGACCAGGTCCTCCCCACCGGGCGCGCCCACGGCGGAGGCCAGGCCGAGCAGCATGACGGCGGTCATCGCGACGCCGAGGGAGAGCGCGAGGAAGGCGCCGAGCAGGGAGGCCTGGCGGGCCTTCAGGGACTTGAGCGCGATCCGCAGCATTCTCATGGCGTCCAGCGAACCGTGGAGGGGACGGCCGGCGCGGTGGCCCAGGAGTCACTTTCAAAGGTAGAGCGGGCACTACCGACAGGCCGCCGGCGGAGCCCTAGGGTGGCCGTACCAGGGAGGGAGGTGGGCGATGGACAACGGCTGGTGGGGGCCGGGGCGACGGCCGGCGTTCCCGTGGCCGGCGGCGCCGGGGCGGCCGGCGGCCTCATGGCGGACGGCGGCCCTGTGGCGGGCGTCGTCGTGGCGGGCGGGCGGGTACCTGCTGGCGACCGGACTGACCGGGCTGCTGCTCTGCGCCGCCCTGCTGCTCTCCGTGACGGCCGCCGGGGTGCTCGCGGTGCTGCTGATCGGGCTGCCGCTGCTGGCCGCGCTCGCCCTGGTCGGGCTGCCGGTCGCGGCCTGGGAGCGCCGGCTCGCCCGGTTCCTGGACGGCGGACGGGTGCCGGACCCGCACCGCGTCCCCGACCGCCCCGGCCTCGCGGCCTGGCTGCGGCTGCGCTTCCGGGAGCGGGCGACCTGGCGCGAGCTGGGCTTCACCGTGCTCGCCGCGTTCGTGCTCTGGCCGCTCGACCTGGCCGTGGCCGGCTGCGCCCTCGCCGTCCCCGGCTATCTGCTGGCCGCCGTCCCGCTGCTCCTGCTGGACGGCGAGCAGGTCAACGTCCTCAAGCTCTGGCAGGTCCACTCGCTGTGGACGGCGGGCCTGTGCGGGCTGGCCGGCCTCGCCCTGCTGCCGCTGGCCGGCTACCCGCTGGCGCTGGCGGCGGCAGCCCGGGCGGGCCTGGTCCGGCTGCTGCTCGGGCCCGGCCGGCAGGAGCGGCGGATCGGCGAACTCGTCCGCTCCCGGGCCCGGTTGGTGGACGCGTTCGAGGCGGAGCGGCGCCGGATCGAACGCGATCTGCACGACGGCGCCCAACAGCGGCTGGTGGCCCTGCGGATGACGCTCGGCCTGGCCCGGCTGGACGCGCCGCCGGACGGCCCGTTGGCCGCCCGGCTCGCCGAGGCGCACCGCGAGGCGGGCGGGGTGCTGGCCGAACTGCGGGAGCTGATCAACGGCATCCACCCCCAGGTGCTCACCGACCGGGGGCTGCCGGAGGCCTGCGCGGACGCCGCCGACCGTTCGCCGGTGCCGGTCGCCACCCGCTTCGTGCTGCCCGACCGGCTCCCGGCGCCGGTCGAGTCGGCCGGGTACTTCGCCGTCACGGAGGCCCTCGCCAACATCGCCAAGCACAGCGACGCGAGCGCGGCGAGCGTCGAAGGCCGCTACGCGGACGGGCGGTTGACCATCGAGGTGGCCGACGACGGCCGCGGCGGGGCCGACCCGGGGCGCGGCACCGGCCTGACCGGGCTGGCCGACCGGGTCGCGGTCGTGGACGGCACCCTGACGGTCAGCAGTCCGCCCGGCGGACCGACCCTGGTGCGGGTGGAGATCCCCTGCGCCCCGGCCGGCGGAGGAGCGGGACGATGAGCCTGAGGATCGTGCTCGCCGAGGACGGCGTGCTGCTCCGCGAGGGACTGGTCGGCCTGCTGGCCCGGTTCGGGCACCGGGTGGTGGCCGCCGTCGGCGACGCCGGGGCGCTGCGCACGGCGGCCGAGGAGCACGAGCCGGACCTCGTCGTCACGGACGTCCGGATGCCGCCCGGCCAGACCGACGAGGGGCTGCGCGCGGCCGTCGCGCTCCGGGAGCGGCGCCCCGGCCTGCCGGTCCTCGTGCTCAGCCAGTACGTGCAGCGCTCGTACGCGGCGGAGCTGCTGGACTCCGGCGACGGCTCCGGGGTGGGCTACCTGCTGAAGGACCGGATCGGCCAGATCGAGGAGTTCACGGCGGCGGTCGCCGAGGTGGCGGGCGGCGGGACGGTGGTCGACCCGGAGGTGGTCCGCCAGCTGCTGCGCCGTCGCCGGGACCCGCTGGAGCGGCTGACCCCGCGTGAGCGCGAGGTGCTGGCGCTGATGGCCGAGGGCCGGTCGAACGCGTCGATCTGCCGGGCGCTGGTGGTGTCCGAGGCGGCGGTGGGCAAGCACATCGGCAACATCCTGATGAAGCTGGACCTGCCCCCGGCGGAGGAGACGCACCGCCGGGTGCTGGCGGTGCTGGAGTTCCTCCGGGCTTAGGGCGGGTCCGATCCGACGTGATTGTCGGACCCGCCTCAGGACAGGGCCTCGCGGAGCTTGGCGAACTCCGCCGCCAGCGCGTCCAGGGTGTAGTGGGCGTTGAGGCCGCTGGGGTTGGGCAGCACCCAGACCTCGGTGTCCCCGATGGTCTGCTCCTGCCGCCCGATCGACGCCGTCCGCCGCCCGAAGGCGGTGCGGTAGGCGCCGATGCCGAGCACCGCCAGCACCCGGGGGCGCAGCCGCAGCACGCGCTCGGTGAGCGCGGCGCCGCCCGCCCGCAGCTCGTCGGCGGTCAGCTCGTCGGCCTTGGCGGTGGTGCGCGGGGCGACGTTGGTGATGCCGAGGCCGAGGCCGAGCAGCCGCCGCTGCTCGTCCGGGCGGAACTGGCGGGGCGTGAAGCCGGAGCGGTGCAGGGCGGGCCAGAACCGGTTGCCCGGGCGGGCGAAGTGGTGGCCGGTGGCCCCGGACCAGAGCCCGGGGTTGATGCCGCAGAACAGGACGCGCAGACCGGGGGCGGTGACGTCCTCGATCGTCGTGTCGCGGGCGGCGAGCAGCTGCTCGGCGGTCGGCCTCGACGGGGTGGTCGGCTTCTCGGTCACCGTTCCAGTGTGCCGGTGGAAGCGGTCGCCCCGGCGCCGGCCCCGGCCTCCGTGGGAACGGCCCCGGCCTCCGCAGGAACGGCCATTGCCTCCGCGGGAATGGCCCCCGCCGTCCGGCTCGCCGCCAGCGACCTGGTCCGCCGCCGCTCCCGCAGCCATCGCACGCCGTACACCGCCGCGGCCGCGTACGCCCAGCCGACGAAGACGTCCAGCAGGTAGTGCTCCGCCCCGTACACCAGGGCGAAGGTCATCGCGAGCGGGTACGCGACCAGCAGCACCCGCACCCACCGCGCGGCCGTCGGCCAGAAGAAGAACAGCAGCATCGCCGGGTACGCGGAGTGCAGCGAGGGCATCGCGGCGACGTCGTTGGCGAACTGGCTGCCGTTCTCGAACACCGACGCGGCCCTCGGCAGCCCGCTCTCGGTGAGCACGTCCGAGACCACCCGGGTCAGCTCCGGCAGGTGGCCCTCCTGGGAGGACAGCCACGGCGGCACCGCCGGGTAGAGGATGTACGTCGCGAAGCCGGCGAAGGTCAGCACCAGGTAGCAGGTGAGCAGGTGCCGGAACCGGTCGTGGCGGCGGCGCCACAGCACCGCGAGGAGCACGAAGACCGCGAAGAAGTGCGACATGTAGACGGTGACCGCCGCGTAGTCCCACCACTGCGGCGAGCCGGGCGTGTAGAGCCCGTGCTGGAGCCGGACGGTCAGCGTCTCGCCGAGGCCGAGCACCTCGTCGAAGCGCTGCTGCGGCCACAGGTACGGGCCCCAGGGGGTGTGCGCGCCGTAGCCGCGCAGCAGCGAGTACGTCCAGACGACGGCCATCACGGGCACCCAGTCGCGCAGCACCAGCAGGAAGCCGCGCGCGCCGTGCCCGCTGTGCACACCGGCGGCCACCAGGGCGCCCATCAGCCAGAGGAAGACCAGGTCATTGGTGTACGGCAGGCCGTACGCGCGCAGGTACCAGAGCAGGGCGGCGAGGTAGAGCGGCCACGCCAGCAGCCGGAGCCGGGCCAGGGCGCCGGAGCGCGCGCCGGTCCGGGGGCCGGTCGCCGGACGCAGCCGCCCGGCGCTCGGGGGAGGGGTGGGCGGCGCCGGGCGGAGCATTCTGGTCATGCCGGTCGAAGCTAGCAAGGCAATCTTGGAGAACTCTCGGTGCGAACGGTGGTCCGTTCAGGAAGGGCTCAGAATTGCCCCGGCCGGCGCAGTGGACGCGGCCCCGGGGTGACCTGGGACACTCAGGACACGCTCAGCGCGCGCTCAGGAGACGACGCCCAGTTCGTGCGGGGTGTTGTTGAACCGCCGTCCGCCCTGCTCGGTGACGGTCACGATGTCCTCGATCCGCACCCCGAAGCGGCCCGGCAGGTAGACGCCCGGCTCGATCGAGAAGCACATGCCCGGCACCAGTGGCCGTTCCTCGCCCTCGACCAGGTACGGCGGCTCGTGCGTGGTGATGCCGATGCCGTGGCCGGTGCGGTGGATGAAGTACTCGCCGTAGCCGGCCTCGGTGATGACCCGGCGGGCGATCCGGTCGATCTCCTGGCAGCTCACCCCGGGCCGGACGGCCTCGAACGCGGTCTGCTGCGCCTGCCGGACGACCTCGTGGACCTCGCGCACCTCGTCCGGGACGTCGGCGCCGACGTGCACGGTGCGGGTGGTGTCGGAGCCGTAGCCGTCCTTGAGGCCGCCGAAGTCCAGGACGACGGTGTCGCCGGGCCCGATGACCCGGTCGCCGGCCTCGTGGTGCGGGTTGGCGCCGTTGGGGCCGGAGCCGACCACGGTGAAGTCGACCTGGCTGTGCCCGTACTTGATGAGCAGCGCGGCGAGGTCGGCGGCGACGTCGGTCTCCCGGCGGCCGGCGAAGGCGACCTCCAGGATGCCCCGGTAGGCGGCGTCGGCGGCGCCGCCGGCCGCGGCGAGGCGCTCCAGTTCGTCCGCGTCCTTGACCGCGCGCAGCATCGGCAGGGTCTCGGTGAGCGAGGTCCAGCCGGTGCCGGGCAGGGCGGCCTGGAGGCCGAGCAGGTGCATCGCCCAGGCGTTGTCGGAGATCCCGTAGCGGCCGGACCGCTCGATCAGCGGGACGGCGGCGGCGTACGGGTCCTCGCCGTCGGTCCAGTCGACCAGCCGGACGGCGGGCGCGCCGACGGCCTTCTCGGCGTCGGGCCGCTCCAGGGCGGGGACGATCAGCGCGGGCTCGTGCCCGGCGGTGAGGACGAGCGCGGTGAGCCGTTCGGTGATCGCGGTCGGCTGGTAGCCGGTCAGGTAGACGAGGTCGGGCCCGGGGGCGACGACCAGGCCGGACAGCCCGGCGCCCGTGGCGGCGGCGGTGGCGCGCTCCAGACGGGCGCGGTAGTCCTTGGTGGTGAACTCTCGGGGCATGCGGGCCTCCTGGTGGGGAGTTCGGCGACGGCGACGGAGCCGGCGGCGGCCGGGTGGTGCGTGCGCGTCAACTTCATCACGACCCGTGCGCGTCGGCGTAGTGCCGCAGGAACAGCGCCTCGACGTGCGCCATGTGCTCGATCTCGCCGGGGTCGACGCTCTCGTTGGGCGCGTGGATGAGGCAGCGCGGCTCCTCGACGCCCATCAGGATGATCTCCGCCTCCGGGAAGGTCGTGGCGAACACGGTGCAGAGCGGGATCGAGCCGCCCTGGCCGAGGAAGGACATCGGCCGGCCGTAGACCTCCCGCATGGCCTTGTCGAGCGCCGCGTACGCGGGTCCGCCGGTGGCGGCGCGGAACGGCGAGCCGACGCTCTCCGGCGCCACCGTGATGCGCACGCCCCACGGCGCGGCGGCCTCCAGGTGGGCGGTGAGCGCGGCCTGCGCGGCGCGCGCGTCGGTGCCGGGCGGCACGCGCAGGCTGACCCGGGCCCGGGCGGTGGCCGGGATGGCGGCGGCGGAGCCGACCACCGGCGGGCAGTCGATGCCGAGCACGGTGACGGCGGGGCGGGCCCAGAGCCGGTCGGCGACGGTGCCGGAGCCGGTCAGCCGGACGCCGTCCAGCACGCCCGCGTCGGCGCGGAAGAGCTGCTCGTCGTAGCCGACGCCGGGCCAGGTGCCGTCGTTGTCCAGGCCGTCGATCCGGGTGCCGCCGTTGGCGTCGCGCAGCGAGTCGAGGACCCGGATCAGCGCGGCCAGCGCGTCGGGGGCCGGGCCGCCGAACATGCCGGAGTGCATGTCGCCCTTGAGCGCGGAGACGGTGACCACGACGTTGGTGAGGCCGCGCAGCGAGGTGGTGGCGGTGGGGAGGCCGACCGCCGCGTTGCCGGTGTCGCAGATCAGCAGCGCGTCGGCGTGCAGCTCGCCGGCGTGCGGCGGCACGTAGGCCTCCAGGCCGCCGGTGCCCTGTTCCTCCGAGCCCTCGACGACCAGCTTGAGGCCGACCGGCAGGTCGTCGCCGAGCGCCCGCAGCGCGGTGAGGTGCATGACGATGTTGCCCTTGCAGTCGGCGGCGCCGCGCCCGTACCAGCGGCCGTCGCGCTCGGTGAGCCGGAAGGGCGGGGAGGTCCAGGCGGCGTCGTCGAGCGGGGGCTGGACGTCGTAGTGGGCGTAGAGCAGGACGGTCGGCGCGCCGGGCGGGGGCGGGCGGTGGCCGACCACGGCGTGGCTGCCGTCCGGGGTCTCCTCCAGGTGGACGTCGCGCAGTCCGGCGTCGGCGAAGGCGTCGGCGACCCACTGGGCGGCCTGGCGGCAGTTCTCCGGCGGGTACTGGCGCGGGTCGGCGACGGAGGGGATGGCGACCAGCTCGGCGAGGTCGGTCCTGGCGCGCGGCATCAGGGCGGCGATCCGGCGGGCGAGTTCGTCGGTCATGGGGGCTCCTTGCTTCCGGGGCCGGGGCCGGGGCGTCAGTTGCGGACGGTGTCGTCGAGCTTGAGGTCGTCGATCTTCTCCTTGATGGCGGCGAGCTTGTCCGGGCAGTACACCGAGAGCACGATCGACTCGGCGAAGACCACCTCGCGGTCGGAGAGCACCGGGCGCTGGCCGGGTCCGCTCGCGCCGTTGGACATGCCGTACTTCCACTGCGCCTGCTTCAGCGCGTCGGCCGGGTCCTCGCAGACGGCGCCGCCGTCCTCGCCCAGGGTGTGCACGATCTGGCTCTGCGACGGCACCGGGTAGCCGGCGGCGGTCAGCGCCTCGGAGAGCTGCTCGGCCTTACGGTTGGCCTCGTTGGTCTCGTGCAGCTCGGAGTAGGTGAGCAGGGCGGTGACCAGCATGCCGACCAGCAGCACGATCGCGCCGAGGTAGATCCAGCGGTGGCGGGAGGCCATCGGGTTGCGGGTCATGCCGCACCGCCCTGCTCCGGGCCGTCCGCTTCGCCGCGTTCCGCGGCCTCCTGGGCGGCGAGCTCGGCCTGGGCGTCGGGCGAGCGCCACCCGGGCTTGCGCAGTCTCAGGAACAGGTACGGGATCAGCAGTCCCAGCAGCACCAGGCCGCCGCCGACGATCACCACGTACGACCAGACCGAGCCGCTGCCGAACTGCGAGGAGGGCACGAACCCGATCGCCATCGCCGCCGCCGAGGCCACCAGACCGGTGACGGCGATCGGCACCAGCGCCGGTGCCCGGTAGCCGCGCGGGTGCTCGGGCCGGGTGCGGCGCAGCCGGATCGCGGCGGCGAACATCAGCAGGTAGACGATCAGGTACACCTGGGTGGTGATCACCGAGAAGATCCAGTAGGCGCTGGAGACGTTCGGGATCAGCGCGTACGCGAGGGCGATGACCGTGGTGACCACACCCTGGGTGACCAGCAGGTTCTGCTGGATGCCCTCCTTGTTGAGCCGCTGCAGGAACGGCGGGAGGTAGCCCTCCTGGCGGGAGATCATCAGCAGGCCCTTGGACGGCCCGGCGAGCCAGGTGAGCATGCCGCCGAGCGAGGCGGCGACCAGCGCCACCGCGATCACCGGGGTGAGCCAGCCGATGTGGAAGTACTGGAAGAAGGCGTCGAAGGCCTGCATCACGCCGGCCGTCAGGCTCAGCTCGCTGGACGGCACCACCCAGCTGATCGCGAGCGCGGGCAGGATGAAGATCGCCAGCACCATGCCGGAGGCGGTGAACATCGTGCGCGGGAACTCCTTGGCCGGGTCGCGCAGCGAGGAGACGTGCACCGCGTTCATCTCCATGCCGGAGTAGCTGAGGAAGTTGTTGACGATCAGCACCAGGCTGGCCAGGCCGGTCCACTCCGGGAACAGGTGCGCCGCGTCGATCGGGGCGGCGGAGGCGTTGCCCTGGCCGAGGAAGACGAAGCCGAGCACGACGAGCAGCGTGCCGGGGATCAGCGTGCCGATCACCAGGCCCATCGAGGAGAGGCCGGCCACCGCCTTGGTGCCCCGGGAGGAGACCCAGACGCCGGTCCAGTAGAGCACCATGATCACGATCGCGGTGTACAGGCCGTTGCTCGCGAGGGAGGGGTCGACCACGTAGGCGATGGTGGACGCCACGTAGGCCAGCAGCGACGGGTAGTAGAAGATCGTCATCGCGAACTGGCACCAGACGGCCAGGAAGCCCAGCGGCTTCGACAGGCCCTCCGACACCCAGCGGTAGACGCCGCCCTCCCAGCCGGACGCCAGCTCGGCGGAGACCAGCGCGGTCGGCAGCAGGAAGACGACGGCCGGGAGGAGATAGAGGAAGACGCAGGCGAGGCCGTAGACGGCCATCGTCGGTGCGGAGCGGAGGCTGGCCACCGAGGCGGTGGTCATGAGGGCGAGCGTCAGCCAGGACATCCGGGGGGCGTCGGCGAGCCTGGTGGCCGCCGGGCCGGTGCGCTCGTGGCCCGCTCCGGCCCCGGTCCCGTCCGCTCCGTCCGACGTGCCGGGCCCGCCCCGGCCGGACGACGGTATGTCCATCGAACTCATGAGTCCTCCTGGGGTGGCCCGCCGGCGCTGGTCCGGGGTCGGCCGCGGCGCGGGCCGTACCCGGTCAGTTCACCCGGTTGGCGATGGGGCCGCATGCGGCGTGCACCCGCACGGGTGAGCGGACGTCAGGAGGACGGGGCGGGCGCCGGCGCCCGCTCGGGCCAGCCGGCGCGGCGCAGCGTCCGGCCGGCCGTCGCCGGGACCAGACCCGCCGCGAGCAGCGCGGCCACCACGCCGAGCACCGCCGCGGGGGAGAGGTGGTCGAGCAGCAGTCCGCTGCCGACCATCCCGGCCGGCATCCCGGCGGTGAACACCGTCATCGTCGCGGCGATCACCCGCCCGCGCAGCGCGTCCGAGACCCGGCTGAACACCAGCAGGTCGATCATCACCCGCAGCGTCGGTATCCCCAGGCCCAGGACGAACAGCGCCGCGAAGACGGCGACCGCCCCGTAGGGCAGCAGCGGCGCGAACAGCACCGGGACGGTCAGCCAGGACACCGCGAGCAGCAGCACGCCGGGCCCGGTCAGCCGGTGCAGCCGGCTCACCAGCAGCGAGCCGGTCAGCGCGCCCACGGCCTCGCCGGCCAGCGCCAGACCGATGCCGGCGCTGGACGTGCCCTGGCCGCGCAGGAGGACCATCACCGGCAGCAGCATCGCGGCGCCCGCGACGTTGATCAGCAGGACGACGGCGACCGTCGGGCGGAGCAGCGCGTTGCGGGCCAGGTAGCGGTACCCGGCCAGGGCGCCGCCGTCCGCGCCGCCGGTCCGATCGGGCCCCGGCTCCGGCCGGCTGGGGAACCGGACCAGCACCGCGGCGGTGACCGCGAGCAGCGAGGTGACGGCCGTGCCGATGAACGGCGCCGCCCGGCCGAGCCCGAACAGCGCGCCCGCCAGCGGCGGCCCGACCAGGCCGGCCCCGCTCACCCGCGCCTCGTCCTGCGCCAGCGCCTGCCGCAACTGCTCCGGCGGGACCACCGAGCGCACCGCGATCAGCCGGGTCGGACCGGTGTAGGCGATGGTCGCGCCGATCACCACGGCCACCAGCAGGGTGTGGACGACGGTCAGCCGGTCCAGCGCCATGGCGAGCGGGACGCTGGCGCTGGCGATCAGCCGGACGGAGTCGCCGACGATCAGCACCCGCCGGCGGCCGTAGCGGTCGGCGGCCGCGCCGCCGTGGACGCCGAAGAGCAGGGAGGCGCCGATCTGCAGCGCCCCGAACGCGCCGGCGAGGGAGGACGAGCCGGTGAGCGCGAGCAGCAGCAGCGGATAGGCGGTGTCGGCGATCTGCAGGCCGAGGGTGGAGCCGGCCTGACCGGCCCAGAGCCCCTGGAAGCGCCAGTTGCGCCGCAGCGGGACGGGCGGCTCCGTCGTCCCGCTCCTGATCGCTGTGTCCGTCCTCATGTCAGGGGTCCCCTCCGCTGTTGGCTCTCACTGCAGCGTCAACATTCATGATTTGGTGAATGGTGGCGCAATCGTCATCGCTCGCGCAAGGGTGAATGCTCGATTGCCTGGCTCGGCGGCCATCTGCGAGGGTGGTCCCGTGGTCGAGAACACCGAGAGCGCCCCCGCCCCGGGCCCTGCCCCCGCCGTCCTGAAAGAACGCCGGGTGGCGGACGCCGCCACCCTCAAGGCCCTCGCCGACCCGCTCCGCCTGGCGATCCTCGACGTCCTGATGGCCGCCGCCGGCGCCGGACCGCTCACCGCCAAGGAGATCGCCGCCGCCCTCGACGAGCCGCAGACCAAGCTCTACCGCCACATCAAGCAGCTGGAGAAGGCCGGCCTGGTCCGCGTCGCCGAAACCCGGCTGGTCTCCGGCATCGTCGAGAGCCGCTACGCCCCGGCCCAGGAGTCGCTCCGGCTCGCCCCCGAGATCTTCGCGCCCGGCTCGCCCACCCGGGGCGACGCCTATGACGCCATGCTCGCCGCGATGGACCGCGTGCGCGGGGAGTTCCGCGCCCACGCGATGGCCGACCGCATCGACTTCGCCACGTCGCGGGACGACGTGACGACCGGCCTGCCCGGCATGTTCTCGCACTCCACGTTCCGGCTCACGCCCGAACGCATGCTCCGGCTCCGCCGCCAACTCGACGACATCTTCAACGAGTTGAAAGCCGAGAGCGAAAGCGACGCCGAGGGCGCGGTCGAGGCGACCCTGTTCACCCTGCTGTACGGCGTCCGACCGGGGCCGGCGGCCGACTCTCGGACTGATAGCCGACCGGGCACGGAATCGTAAACGCCGGGCGGACTGTCGGTCTCATGGTTCACGATGACTGAATGTCATACGAACTTCAGGCGCTGATCGGCCCGGCGGAGCTGGTCGCGGTGGCGGCCGCCGAGGTTTCGGCGGCCCGCCCGCGACAGCTCGCCCAAGGCCTGGCACTGATCCCGGCCACCCCCGAGTTCCTGGCGGCCCTCCGGTTCGGCGACGAGGCGCCGGCCACCCCGGGCGCCGCCGGCTTCGGCTGGTTCTCCGACGGCCTCGAACGACGGCTTGCCGCCTGGTCCAAGGCCGGACCGATCGCCTGCGTGGAGGCCGACTACTTCGGCGGCACCGGCACCCAGCGCGCCGCCCTCTGGGCCGACGGCCGGCTCGCCCTCGGCCCGCTCACCAGCGCCGAACTCGAACCCTTCCCGCCCGAGGGCAGCCCGATCTCCCGCGTCCTGCGCCGCCTCGGCGTCCACCTGGCCGCCCCCGACACCGACCCCGCCGCCGCCGTCGCCCACGACGAGTTCGACGCCGCCGGCCTCGGCACCCACCGCACCACCACCGCCTGGGCGTCCACCCCCTGACCGTCCACCGCCTGACCGTCCACCGCCTGACCGTCCACCGCCTGGCACCCCCGGGAACAACGACGGCCCCGGCCGGAAGCCCTCTCCAGGGCTCCCGGCCGGGGCCGTCCTCCGCCTCAGCGGTAGTTCACGTACTGCACGAGCGCCGCGCTGACCTGCGAGTTTGCGGTGATCATGGCGCTGACCTGGGGAAACTCTTGTCGAGAGTTTTCACTGGTCAGCGCCATTTTTCGCCCGCATGTGCCCTGGATGTGCCCTGAAGCCCTCGCAGCGCAGGAGACGTTCGTGGCTGGCGTCGTGAGACTATTTTCCTCGACGCTGGGGCTCGTCGATCTCTATGACTCCCGCGCGGCCTCGATACGTGATGAGGAAATCGGGCTCATAGATATGGCCACAGCCATGTATGCCGGCGCCGGGCGAGTAGGTCAGAACTCCACGCGGGGTCGTTCAATGATATCCCTGTCAATCAGGGTACGAATGTCGACTTCTGGTAGTCCGCAACGGTTGATGAAGTCATCGAAGGAGACGCCAGTTGTTTCCGTGAGCTCTAGTGCGCGACGCAATAGCACCGGAGCTTCTGGATTTCCCAGGGAGCCTGGCTCTGCTTTTCTCCATCCTCGGACGGACAATGCCTTCCATGCTTGCGCGTAGGTGTTCTCGTTCATGACGTCGAGTGTTTTCGCTCTGACCAGGAGTGCGGCCAGCGAGACGTGCCACTTTGCCTTCAGGCGGAGGAGTGCGGGCCAGTCGAGCCGCTCTGGGAGCTCGGGCTTAATGTCGTTGGCTGGCATGAGAAATGCGGCGGCGAACTCGTGAGCTTGACTCTCGGTGGCCTTGTCGCCGATTTTTCCGGTGATGCCATGCAAGACCAGGTGTCCTAGTTCATGAGCTGCATCAAAACGGGAGCGGTCACGCAGGCCCTTGTCGGCCCCAAGGGCAATCACGGGCCTGTCGGAGAAGTCGACGCAGAATGCATCAACCTTTTCGAGGTTAACGCGGAAGCGAACAACAATAATTCCGTTCATTTCCAGAAGTCGGACAACGTCTTGCACTGGACCGCGCGGGACGTTCCAGTGCTCACGGACCCGGGCTGCCGCTTGTTCGATATCAGCCGACCGGAGAGGTTGTCCTTCTTCGATTGGCATGCGCGGCAAATCGAGGTCGGGCAGTGCGACGTATTTTTCAAGCTCAAGCGTCAGTTCCCGCGCGAGATGTACGTAGGCGAGCGCTTGTTGGCGGTCTCGGGGGGAGGTGGATCGAAGACTGCGGAAGAAGCCGTTGACCTGACCTTGAGCTGGGGGGCGGGCTGGAGCGGCGAAGAACGACGCTGGCACCCGCAGCGCGACCGCGAGCCGGCGAAGCGTTGACGCGGCGGGCTTGGTGTGTCCGTTCTCGAACTGGCTGATCGAGGCCGCAGTGACGGAGCCGACTTCCCGCGCCAGCTGTACCTGGGTGAGCCCCCGGAGTTCGCGCGCCATCCGCAGCCTGGCGCGATCGAACAGGGCCGCGATGTCGCCGGGGTCCAGCTGTGGGTCGTTCATCTCGCTCGTCTCCACACCAGTCGATGTCCACCGATCAGCGGACGACTCTCGATCTTGGTTGCTCCGCTGGCATCTTAGGCACACCTTGGTTACTGGCTGGTCAAATCACCCGTGATCCGCAGGGCGCGCCCGGGTGAAGTGTGTCGGGTTGCACGCCAGTGATGTCGTGTACTCTACTCGATACCCGGAAGATGATGTTCAAATCTGAGGCTACCTGCCGCGCGGCAGGAGATGGAGTTGAGGAGATGAGGGTCCAGGAGTGCGTGCTGTCGGACGAGGTGATTGCCGCCGACTCGACGGAGACCGCGTTGTGGGACGCCATCGTGGTGCCGGAGGAGATCAAGGAGCGGTTGCGCAACCAGACTGTGTTGTCGCTGCTCGTGCGGCCTGACCTGCCGTTTGCGGCGACGGCACTGCACGGCTTGTGCACGCTCTATGGCCCTCCCGGCACCGGCAAAACCACGCTGGCACGGGGTCTGCCGGCGCAGGTCGCCCGTTACGTCGCTGGAGGCGTGGTCCGGCGGATCGAGATCAACCCACACGGACTGATGAGCGCCGAGCACGGGCAGTCACAGCAGCGGGTCAGCGAACTGCTCGGCGAGTACGTGCCGGGGCTCGCGTCGGATGGCGTGCCGACCGTAGTGATCCTCGATGAGGTCGAGTCGATGGCGGTTGCCCGCTCGGCGGCGTCGCTGGCCGCCAACCCGGCCGATGTCCACCGAGCCACCGACGCGGTGCTCACTGCCTTGGATCTCAACGCCGCTAAGCACCCGCACCTGTTCTTCGTCGCGACCAGCAACTTCACGACTGCCCTGGACGAGGCGTTCCTTTCCCGCTCCGACGCCGCCATCCTCGTCCCGCGTCCCGAGCCGGAGGCGCTGCGGGCAATCCTGGCCTCCACGCTGCTGACGCTGGCCGGCAAGTACCCGGCCTTGGGTGAGCTGGCACGGTCCTCGGCGATGGATCGTATTGCCGAGGCAGCCTATGGGCTGGACGGCCGCCGTACGCGCAAGGTGGTCTTCGAAGCCCTGGCACAGCGGCTGGACACGGTGCTCGACCCCGGCCGCCTCACCGAAGGCGACCTGGCCGCCGCGGTGCACAACGCCGTCGCGGAGACGGGTCAGCCGGAGGTGTCCTATGCGGCGTACTAGGCAGGTGGCGGCCTCTCCTGTGCGCAGCGCCAGCGGAACCTGGGGGGTGATCGCGGGCCTCGTGGCCGAGACCGTGGCGCAGTCCTCCGTGCTGTCCCGCGACGAGGCGGTGCAGGCGATGTCGGCCGCCGAGGCGGTTGGGCGGATGCTGATCGCGGCAGGACACCTGCAGCAGCACCCGATCACCTTGGTGGCCGGCAAGGTGCACTGCGAGTTCACGACGGTGTCCGGTACGGCGGCGCTGACGTTGGAGGAGAACCTCAACCCCGTTCCCGGCTCGGCGGGCGCTGAGGATTTCACGATCCACCTGCCGTCCCCGGCCCCGCTCCAGGAGCTGGTGAAGGCAGCCGTGCACGGTCACGCCCGTTTGTCCGACGCTGTCCCGCCCGCTCCGGAGACGAAGGCCGCCAGCTCCGGTCCGCTGATCGATCGTGAGGCTCTGCGGCGGGCGGTGACTCAGCGATGACCTCTACGTACACCTACAGCTACACCCGGACCCACACCGCCACGCACCTGACCGACGTCATCCTCGGCACCATCACCGACATCCTCGCCGACCTGGGGATCAACATGGACCGGCTGTACCGCGACTGGGTGCAGAACGAGAACGCGATCAAGGCATGGATCGAGGAGGGCTCCCTCGACACGGTCGTCCTCGAGTGCCACCAGCCCTCGGGCGCCGTGGCACCGGTGATCGAGTTCCCGGTGTCTTACACCACTTCCGGCGACGGCAACGCCGAGTTCACCGCCTCCCGTGCCCGTGCCGCCCGGTTCCGAGCCAAGTTCGACCGGGTTCCCACGGGCACTAGCTACCGGCTGTTCTGCACCTTCAACGGGCCCCGCACTCCGCAAGCAGGTTGGGGCCCAGGCCACCGGGCGAGTATCGACGGCCTGCGCGGTATCACTTTCGGCACCCTCGGCTCCGCCCCGCACGCCTCGACCGGCATGCGGTACTACCACACCTGAGACAACGAGCAGGAACACACCGCTATGGGATACATCGACGACGCCTTCGCCAAGCTCAAGCACAACCTGGAGATCACCCAGACCGAGCAGAACCTGGCGCAGGCACGGCACGAGGCCATCCGTGCCTTCGTCCGGTCGCACTGGGACCTCGACGACGACTTCCTCACCGGCAGCTACCGGCGCGACACCAAGACGAAGAAGCTCAAGGACATCGACATCTTCGTGGTCCTCGACGCCGACGGTTCCCAGGCAGGCTTCCGCGATCAGGCGCCAATCCAAGTGATCAACGCTCTGGAGACCCTGCTCCGTCAGAAATGGAGCGCCGCCGCCCGCGACGGCATGGCCGTTGTCATCCCCTACGGCCCCGACGACGAGGTCATGTCGATCGATGTAGTCCCTGCCTTCAAGCGAGACGGCGGCGGCTACTACATCCCCAATCCTTCGGCGGGTGACTGGATCGCGACAAACCCAAAGCGCCACCACGACTTGAGCATCGCCAAGAACGCCGACTGCGACGGCAAATATGTCCCCTTCGTGAAGATGATCAAGGGCATCAATCGCGAACTCGGCGAGCCCGTGTCGCCCTCCTTCCTGCTGGAGGTCATGGCCCAGTCGCTGGTGAAGCCGCCGATTGGGCGGTATCAGGACGAGATCGTGCTGTTCCTGGCCACCGCCGCCGAACGCATCGGCGACGAGTGGCCCGATCCCGCCGGTCTGGGAGGTGACGTCAACGCCGTCATGAATGCGACCCAGAAGCTTGTCGCGGCCAACGCGCTCAACCAGGCCCGCGCCATCGCAGAACAGGCGGTCGACCTGGAGGACGAGGGCCAGGAACGCGCGGCCTACGACGAGTGGAAGAAGCTGTTCGGGAACAGGATGACCAAGCCGTGAACCTCTCCACCGACCCCGGCGGCGTCCATGGGGTACCGCCTCGGGCCATCCACGAGCGGCAACTCGACGACGACATGCTGCTCCTCCAGCGTGCCGCGTCGGCAAGCCACCAACGCGGCCAGGTCCTTGAAGCCGTACGCGTCACTGCCGCCGTCGCGCTCGCCGCCGCCGGTGTCCTGATCACGCTGATCGGCCACGGCCGGACCGTCGTCTCGATCGTCGGGTTCTTCTGGTTCGTCGTCTCTGCGTTCCTTCTCAAGGGCCTCGCCGGAAACACCGCCCGCCAGGGCGCCCTACTTCAGGAGATGTTCGACATCTCCCTGTTTCACTTGCCGTGGCGCGCCACCGTTGCCGGTGACCCGATCTCCGAACCCGACGTCCGCCGTCTAGCGCGCACGCTGCCGCGAGGCGGCGCGAAGGACAAGCGCATCACCGACGGCTGGTACGACCCCACCAACGATGTCCACCACCCCTATGACGTGTTCATCGCCCAGGAACAGAACCTGGCCTGGGACGCTCGCCTCCGCCGCCGCTACAGCCAGGTCATCGCCGCCACTGCGATGCTGTGGACCGCCATCGGCCTCGTCGTCGGTCTCGCGGTCACGGACGCCACGCTGCTCGACACCCTTCTCAGCTTCTTCGTCCCGTCCCTGGCGGCCTACCAGATCGCCTACGAGATCTGGTCCGGCCAACGCAAGGTGGCCGACGAACGCGACCGACTCACCAAGGTCGTCGGCACGGAGCTACGCAATGGACGCCCCGGCCCCGTTCCGGAGAATGAATGGCACCGCCTGCGGAACGTCGCACGGGACGTGCAGGACGGTGTACTACGAACCCGCCTGGACACCACCCGAGTACCCGAGTGGTTCTACAAACGCTTCCGCGACGACGACGAACGCGACTTCGGCGACACCGCCGAAGGCCACCGCGTCCGACTTGCCGAAAGCTCACCCCCATCCGCGTAGTTCGGGGGAGTGTCATGAATTCGGTGGACACCCTGATCAAGGGAGACACTGATGAGCTCGCAGACGGTTCACGGGATCGGGTCGATTCCTGAGGGAACGGTTTCGTCGGGGCCGGGATCGGCCGATGCCTTGGACATGGGTCCGAGGAAGAACACTGGCGGGTCGGACGTGGTGGCGTCGGTCGCGGAGCTGGCGGCGGAGCAGGCCAGGCTCGGCGGGATGCAACTGCTCGGCGAGGGCGGCCTCCTGCAGCAGCTGACCCGGCACCTGCTCCAGGAAGCCCTGGAAACCGAGATGGACGAGCACCTGGCCGGCACGGCCGAGCCGGGCCGCAGCTCCCGCAAAGGCGGCAACGCCCGCAACGGATACCGTTCGAAGACGGTGCTGACCGAGGCCGGACCGGTCACGGTCGAAGTCCCGCGGGATCGGGCCGGGACCTTCGAGCCGAAGGTGCTGCCCAGGCATTCGCGTCGCACCGAGGGTCTGGACAACTTGGTCGTCTCGCTGACCGCGAAGGGCCTGACATCGGGCGAGATCGTCGCGCACCTGGCCGAGGTCTACGGCATGGCGACCAGCAAGGAGACCGTGTCCACGATCACCGACCGGGTCCTGGAGGGCATGGCCGACTGGCGAAGCCGCCCGCTCGACGCGGTCTACCCGGTCCTGTTCGTGGACGCCGTGAACATCAAGGTCCGCGACGGGCAGGTCGCCAACCGGCCCGTGTACGTGGTCCTGGGCGTCACCGCCGACGGCTACCGCGACATCCTGGGCCTGTGGACCTCCACCGGCGGCGAGGGCGCCAAGTACTGGCAGTCGGTCCTGACCGAGATTAAGAACAGAGGCGTCAAGGACTGCCTGATCCTGGTCTGCGACGGCCTGAGCGGGCTGCCCGACGCCGTCGCCCAGGTCTGGCCGGCCACCGTCGTCCAGACGTGCATCGTCCACCTGCTGCGGAACTCCTTCCGCTATACGTCCAAGCGGGACTGGGCAGCGGTGGCCCGAGACCTCAAGCCGGTCTACACCGCGCCGAACGAGCAGGCGGCCCGGGACCGCTTCGCCGAGTTCGCCGCCGCTTGGGAGGCGAACTACCCGGCGGTGGTGCGACTCTGGGAGAGAGCCTGGCCCGAAATGGTCCCGTTCCTCGGCTTCGACACCGAGATCCGCAAGATCATCTGTACCACCAACGCCATCGAGAGCCTCAACTCCCGCTACCGCAGGGCCGCCAGTGCCTGCGGCCATTTCCCGAACGAGCAGGCCGCCCTGAAACGGCTCTACCTCGCAACCCTCGCTCTCGACCCCACCGGACGCGGCCGCAAGCGCTGGCTCGGCGCCCTGAACGCCTTCGACATCGCCTTCGACGGCCGCCTGTCAGCCGGACGGGCGTGAGCCAACCGGCCCACACCCCACACCAAGATCAACACCTAGCCCAAACGGGTGCCGTACACCGAAATCCTGATAGTCCCTAGTTCGGGGCGGGATGATCGGGTGCTTGAGGCTATGGCCACGTTGTCATTCCGCTGCCGGCTCCCAGCCGTAGCGCGAGAAGGCGGGACCGCCGGTGAGGTAGGCGGTGAGCGCCTGGGTGGCTGTGGGGAAGGCTGGCTCGGGGAGGTGGCCGGCGGGAACCCAGCGGGCGGTGAGGTGCTTGTCGGGTTCGGTGTTGGTGAGTTCGCCGGTCCACTTGTCGGCGGCGAAGACGAAGAGGACGAACTGACCGGCCTGGTCCCAGCCCTGTTCGACGTGGATGACGTGTACGAGTTTGAGGTCCGCCGGGTCGACGAGCAGGCCGGTCTCTTCCTTGAGTTCGCGGGCGGCGGCCTCGTCGAGGGCTTCGCCCGGCTCTGCCTTGCCACCGGGGACCGTCCAGGCGGGGTGTGGGGACCAGTTGCGGGCGGCGTAGTGCACGGCGGCGATCGTGTCGGTGCTCTTGTCGTGGACGATCACGCAGACCGAGTTCCGGCTGTTCATCACGCTGTTGTGCGTCACGGTGCGGACTCCTTGTCGAGGTGCCGGAGGACGTCGGTGGTCCAAGACGGCCTGGTGGTGTGCCAGCTGAACCGGTAGCCGTTGGTACCGAGGTAGGGCGTGGTGAGGACATGGTGGAACTCGCACCATGCGGCGAACTCGCGCCAGGAGCATCCGGGCAGGCCGCGCCGGCGGGGGTGGTGGTTGTAGGTGTCCACGGCTCGGCGGATGGTGTCCTCGGGCAGCGGGCCGGTGGTCATGGCGGTGCTGACGACGAGCTTGGCGAGGTCGTACCCGAATGGTGCGAGGGTGAGGGAGTCGAAGTCGATGACGGCCACATCGGCGTCGGCGATGAGGAAGTTGCGCGGGTTGGCGTCCTTGTAGAAGGCGGCCGGCATGGTCGCGGCCTGCTTCAGCCAGTCGTCGGCGACCTCGGGCGTCAGGGCCGGCTCCGACACGGTGCCGGAGGCCAGGAGTCGGTGGAGGCGTTCGCGGCGGCCGTCGGCGAACCCGGTGATGGTGATGGTGTCGTGGGTGTGCGGCGTGTCGAGGCGGGCTGCGTGCAGCTCGCGGGTGTGGGCGGTGGTGTGCTGGTGCCCGAGGAGGTTGGCCAAAGCCACCAGGTCGTCGGGACCGCCGTGTCGTCCTTCGAGGTGCTCGAAGTCGATCTCGGTGGAGCGGACTTGGACGATCCGGGGGATGCGCACGTCGGGGGTGGCACGAGCGATCCACCGGTGGTGGGCCAGGGCTTGCTGCTGGGCCCGGGCGCTCAGGTACGTCTTGGTGAAGGTCTTCATCGGCGGGCGGCCACGACGTAGGTGACGGTGGAGGTGGTCTCCAGCGGGCCGTTGCCGACGGTGTCCCGAAGCCGGTGGGCGATCTCCTCGGCGTCGCCACCGAGCTGGTACTTCGGGTTGGTGGCTGCGTACTCCGCGATGTGGTCGGCGTCGGTGAAGCGGAAGCGGTGCTCGTGGTGGACGATCTGCTGCACGTCGAGGCAGGTGGCGACGATCTCGGCCTGGTTGTGGCTGTGGAAGGTCTCGTACAGGCTCGGCCGATTGGTGGCCTCGGGGTTGAGGCCGCTGGTGGCGATCACCTCGTCCAGCGCGCGGTAGCTGTCGGGCGACTTGGTGACGGTGATCGACAGCCCGCCGGGCGCCAGGCACCGGGCGATCTCGGCGATCACCGTCGCCGGCCGGGGCGAGTGGTAGAGACAGAACGCGGCCACCGCGACGGCCACGGAGGCGTTGGGCAGGTCGATGGCGTGGAAGTCGCCGCGCAGGATCTCCACGCCCAGGCGGCCGGTGAGTCGGCTCTGGGCCTCGGTGAGGAGGGCGGTGGACTGGTCGAAGGCGATGAGCCTCGGCGGGTCGAGCCGCTTGGCCAGGGCGAGGGTGGTTGTGCCGCGTCCGCAGCCGATGTCGAGGACCGTGCCGCGCAGGCCGGCGGCGGCAAGGTCGGCGATGACGGTGGCGGGGTGGGGACCGGCGATCTTGGCGCGGGACAGGGCGCCGGTGCGCTGGGAGATGCGGCCCACGTCGGCGTAGAGGTCGTGGCGGACGCGGGCAGCGTCGAGGAACGGGTTGGCGGTCATGGACAGGTGGAGCCTTCCCGGTGCGATGTGGGTCAGGTCATGTCTGTGGAGGGACGGCGGCGACGAAGCGGCGGGCGGCCCGGCGGCTGGTGAGGGTGACGACGCGGGCGTGGCCGGCGTGCTCGGCGATCAGCGCGCGGACCTTGGGCCGCATCTGGCGTCGGTAGCCGAGGATGTAGCGGATGAAGCTCCAGGTGATGCGGTCGAAGACGCCCTGGGAGGTGTGCTGGCCGCCGCGGTAGCGCCAGCGCCGCTGCAGGATGCCGAGCAGGCAGATGACCGGGGGGACGTCGAGGAAGATGACGGTGTCGGCCCGCTTGAGGCGGATCGGGAGGGTGGAGGCGTAGTTCCCGTCGATCACCCAGCGGGGCCGGGCGACGAGTTCTTCCTGGAGAGCAGCGAACTTCTCCTGCGGCAGCGGGTTCCAGCCGGCGTCGTAGTAGACGCCGTCGAGGTGAGTCAGAGGGGCATTGATCAGTTCGGCGAGCTGGCGTCCGACGACGGTCTTGCCGCTGCCGCCGCAGCCCATGATGGCGATCCTGTCCATGCCGCTACAGGCTACCGAGCCGGGCGACGGGCCGGACCCCGACTTGGTCGGGCCACTCGGGCGAGATCTCCAGCGTGGTCATGCGCGGTCTCCTTCGAGCAGCAGGGGCGGGATGGTTGTGCCGGCCAGCGCGGCGGTGAGGGTGCGGAGCTGGCGGGTGAGGCGGAACGGGTCGAGCCGGTCGATGCAGCGGGCGATCAGGTCGGCGTGGGCCTGGCTGCCCGCGATTCGGGCGAGCGCGGTGACGGTGGCCACGACGTCGGCCGCGCTCGTGACGACCAGCTCGCGCGGGGCCACCGTCTCGGCGGCCCGCAGGGTGCGTGGGGCCAGCGGCAGGCAGCCGGTGAGGACGGCCTCGAAGAGTCGCTGGGTGAACTGGCCGGTCCTCGCGTACCGGTCCGGGGCGAGGAGCACGGTGGCCACTGCGGAGCGGTAGATGGGGGTGACTGCGTCGAAGGGGATGCGGCCGGTGAAGTTCACATGCGGCCAGCGGGCCGTGCTGTTCCATTTCCCGGCCACCCGGTGCGGCAGCTGGGCGGCGGCCGGGGCGAAGAACTCCTCGAAGGCCGTGTCGCGGTCGTACTGGTTGCCGATGTAGATCAGCGGCAGTTCCCGCTTCTCGGCCGCGAGGGCGGCCGGGTAGGCCCGGTCGAGGGCGTCGTCGGCGACGGGGAAGAGCAGGCTGGCCGCCCCGGGCGACGGGTACAGGGCTGGCTCGCACACCTGATGAGTCCCTGGCCGGACAAGGGCTGCGATACGCCGAAGCCGGAGCGGAGGGGGCCCGCCGTAAACGATCCGAGCCCCTCCCAGGTACCGCCCTGCGACCACGGCTGCTGCAGCCAGCCGTCGGCACCGGGCGCGGTGGCTTTCGCCGGCCACACGCCCGCATGGCGGTGTTGAAGTCGTCCCACTCATTTTCAGGGTCGGTGAAGTGCTGATCGAAGTAGTCGCAGGTGAGGTCGGGCTCGTGCCATTCGTGGGCGCAGCGGCAACGGACGAACACGTGGGCGCGGATGTTCAGGAGGAGCCAGTCGCGGGCGGCGTCGTACAGTGGGCACGTGATGGTGGCGCCGAGCGGGTTGAGCGGGTCGGGGTGGGGGACGGCGCGGATCACGGGACGGGCGGTGTTGGCGGGGTCGGACACGGGCGCCTCCAGAGGTGCTGGTCGGTGGGAACCGACACAAGACACCCCTGCGCGGGAATGTTCCCGATCACCGATAGCGACACCAAATCGACATCAACTGCTGTAGCGGTCAAGGTGGTTGTGTTCCGCGGTGGCGGTGCTGTCGACGTTTGCCGCCCGGCTCCTATCGCCCCACGAGTTCGGCGGCGATGGTGTCGACCTGGGAGACCGCTCGCCGGACGAGGCCCAGTGTCGCGTCGAGTTCGGTGGGGCGGTGGAAGCCGCTGGCGTTGAGCACGAAGGTGACCTGGTTCAGGTTGTTGCCGACGCGGGCCAGTTGAGCGCGGCAGGCGGCCAACTCGTCGACGGCGCGGTCGAGGCGGTCTTGCGGATCACCGGCGCTCAGGCCGCGGGCGTCGTTGAGGGTACTGGTGGCGCAGAAGCGGGCGACAGCCTGGCTGCGGGCAGCGGCGGCTCGGCGGATCTCTTCGTATTCGGTGGCGTTGTATCGGACGGTCACTCGGTTCGGGCGCTGCTGAGGGTCACGGTGGCGGCGACGCGGCTGGCGAGCGGGGTGGATCGGAGCGATGTTCTCAAGGCTGTCGCTCCCTTCCCCTACCTCGCTCGGCACCCCCTGGTGCCGAGCTGCCGGTGACGGGCTGTCCCTCGCCGACCGGCGAGGGACCTGCGTGGGGCCGCCTCTGGGGCGGTCCCACGCGATAGCTTGCTGCGCCAGGGGTGGTCAGTTCGGACGCCAGTCGCGGATCACCTTTGGGAGTAGGCGAGTTGAGGAGCGCTTCCAGGTCGCGGTCGGGGCTGTTGGTGTGCCCGGGGTCGGGCTGGTGGATCGTCAGAGGGGACTCCTGGGGGTGCGTGGGGACGGTGGGCGGGGCCGGGCCGGGCCTGGTCTGGATCACGGAGAGGGGATCCGGGTGCCTCGCGGGACGGTGCCGAGCGAGGCACCCGGGGTGAGCGGAATGGCCGGGATCAGATGCCGGCGGCGGGACCGTCGTCGTCCGGTTCGTCCGGACGGACCATCTTCATGACCGCGGTGAGGCGTTCGTCGGACAACGTGAGGCCCTGGGCGCGTACCGCGTCGCGGACGACGGACCGGCTCAGCCTCCCGGTGTCCGTCCAGGCCCGGACGGCGATGCCGGCCAGATCCTCCAACGGCGCGCCCGCTGGCCGGCCGACGGGCCGAGGCTCCGGGGACGGCCCGGCAATTCCGCTCGGCCCCTGGCCTGCGGCTTCTTGGACCACGGTGTCGTCGGTCCGGGCGTGCTCCGCGCGGTCTGGGTCTGTCCATGGGAGGTCCTCGCCTGCGGACGGACGGTCTGAGCGGAATTGCCCGTCCGGTTCCGGGTCCGGTCCCGGACAGCGGTCCCTGTCCGGTCCGTCCGCAGGCCGCAGCGGTCCGGCGGTCCGGTTCGCGGTCCGGTTCGGTCCGGTCTGGCGGACCTCCACGGTCTGGTCCGGTCCGGTGGACCGTCCGTCGTCCGGAGACCGTCCGGTCCCAGAAGAGGGGACGGGGACCGAGTTGCGGACCACCGGTTCGCCGTTCGACTGGTCGACGGGCCGGATGTGGCGGGTGGTGTGGATGCCGAGGTGGACGGCTCCAGCGAGGGCGAGCGGGGAGATGGCGGACAGGACGCCGACCGCCGTGTCGCTCAGGTGCAGGTGCCCAGCGGTGGCCGGGGTCAGCTGGTTGAGTCGGACGGCGTGGAGGGTGTTGGCCCAGATGCTGGCGGCGGTGGAGGTGCCGAACAGCAGCCACACGTACGCGCGGGCGGTGAGCGGGGCGGTTCGCAGGAGCAGAAGGGCGCGGACGCTGTAGGCGACGAACCCGTCGATGATGAGCGGGAACAGGTAGGCGAGCTGGTCGCGGATCTGGATGGCGAGGGCCATCTGGCGCAGGGCGTCATAGAAGAGGGCGAAGCCGGTGGCGGCGAGCAGGCCGATCGCGGCGAAATCCCAGACGGTCACACGGCTGGTGCGGGCGGCGCGGTCCGTGGTGGGCATGTGGGTGATGGTCCTCCTTGGGGGCGGTCGAGGTGTTGGTGGCGGTGGGCCGTTGCATCCGTATTGGGCGTCCACGGCCCTTGTCCCGCTTGGCCGGTCGAGCCGGCAGTGACGTCCCGCCCGCCGTCCTAGCGGTGTACGCCGAGCCCGGCGGCAAGCGGGGGCGATACGGACGGCGTGACGGCGGGAGGGGAATGCCGTCCCAGCTGTGGCCTTTGGGGCATGGGATGCAACGGCGGGGACGGGGCCTACCGCTTCTGGCGGGTGGGGTCAGGCATCGGCCGCGGGCGCGCGGGGCGGGAGCGGGTGGACCTTGGGGCAGTAGCGGCGCCATGAGTCGGCGAACTTGTTGAAGGTGTAGCCCTTGCGCTGGGTGCCGTCGGGCAGGCGGATGTTGGCGGAGGAGGTCTGGTAGTCCTTCAGCAGTCCGGAGAGCGCTCGGGCGGTGAGGCCGCCGCGTCCGTGCTCGGCCCATGGAGCCTCCGGGTCGTCGTTCAGCGACGCGAGGAGGGCGGTGGTGGGCAGGGTCTCCGGGTCGCCGTGGGCGAAGAAGATCCGGCGGATGTCGGCGAGGATCCTCGCTCCGCCGCAGCTGTCCTCCTCGATCACCTCCTCCGCAGCGACCATGCGCACGCACGCCTGGCGGGCCCGGCGCGGCCAAGAGAGCCGCCGGCAAGGTCGGCGACCGCGATCAGGGGCTCCCAGGTGTCGGCGGCCCGGTCCTCGACCGGCATGTCCGGCTCCAGCACCTGAGCCTGCTCGGCCACCTGGCTTGCCCAGAGGGAGAGCTTCGCGCGGGTCTCCCGAAGGAGGACACCGTCTCGGCGGTCGCGCAGCGGCGCGACGACCTCGCCGTCGGCACGGCGGCGCATGCGGATCACGATCGACCGATCCATGATCGTGTCCGGCAGATCACCGATCCCGGCCAGGGCGGCCATGGCGAAGGTCTCGAACTCCCGGGCCTGGTGGTCGTTGCCAATCGCCCGGGTGACCGGGCGGTTGCGCTGGTGCCCGGCGTTCAGCAGGCCGCGGATGTCCTCGTACTTCTCGGCGGTCCTGGGGTTACCGAAGATGGTGTCGACCTCGTCGACCAGCAAGGTGCGGGGCCGGTCGCTGATCGTGCGGTAGATGGCCGCCGCGCTGGTGTTGACCGTGATCAGCGGGTCGTGGACGGTCTCGACCAGGACGTCGAGCAGGCGGGACTTGCCGCACCGGCGGGCGGGAGCCACGATCGCCAGGCGCGGCGCGTGGTGCCACACCGCCTGCAGGTGCGTCGCGGCGGCCCACAGCGTGACGGCGTCCAGGGCCTCCGCTGACGGCAGGACCGCGTACCGGCGGATGTGGGTGTGCAACTCAGTCAGCAGCTCGGCACCCGGCGACTCGGGCATGTCCGGAACCGCGTTGGAGCTTGGCAGGTTGCCGGCCTCGCTGTCGGCGGCGGCCGGCTCTTCGCCAGCGATGGACTCCGGCAGCGGCTGGTCGGACACGTGAACGCCGGGGTGGCCCGGCTGGGCAACCGGCGGCCACGAGGCCGCCAGAACAGGCAGGTTGGGCAGGTTGGACGTGGGGGTGATGGGGGACTCCAGACTGCGGTGCGGCGGCGAACCGCCGCACCGCGCAGGGGACAGGGAAGGAGTGCCGCCTCGCCATTCGAGATGTGAACTGGGGCTGCGGCGAGGAGGGTACGACTGCGCGAAGCCAAGATCCACCGCACGGCGGCAAGTCAGCCGACGGCAGACAGGAGCGTTGCTTCGCTCGGGTGCGTTGAGGCGGGTGCGATCAGGCGGCCTGGTCGGCGCTCTGGCTGTCGAGCCAGGCTTCCACCTCCGTCCAGCGGTAGCGCAGATGCCGGCCGACCTTGATCGCTGTCGGGCCCTGGCCGCGGTGGCGCCAGGCGTAGACGGTCCCCAGCGGGACACCGAGGTACGCGGCGAGCTCCTCGGCACTGGCCAGCGGACGGCGATCGGCGGTGGCACGGGAAATCTTGGACAAGAGGTCTCCGGAGGTAGGGGATAAGGGGAATTCGGGCAGGTCGGCGAAGCCCGCGAGGGGCAGGTGCGTTTCCGCGCGGAGAGAAGTCTGCGCGCGGCCCGGCCGGAAACCTAAAAAGGACCCAAGCCCGCCTTCCTGCGGCCCCGGGCGGAGTCGTGGTCTGCTCGGTGAGGCGACGTGCGAAGCATTCTCCATGCGACCCGGCTCGCAACCTAAAACGGCCCCGGATCGGCTTACCGACCGCCTCCGAGGGCAGAGGTCCGCCCAGCCCCCACGGCTCTACGGCACGCCATGTGCAAGCTCGGCCGCGTCTTGCTGCGGATCGGCGTCACGATCGCGCCCGCCACGCGAATGCGCTGCTGAAAACCTGGGACGATCCGGCACGATCGGACACTATCGGGCACGGAAGTCGCCGTACGGGAAACTCGCACTTGACAATCGGCTGCCACTCGATCAATATCCAACACCCCGCCAAGAGCAGGTGCTGAGAGCGCTTCTGCCTGCGCGGTCCATTCGGCGGCCAGACCTTCCCGCCGCCACCGCCATCCGACTGCCGGCCAAAGGCCGTAATTCCCCCTGCCCCGACCCAAGGAGCCGAATGGCGACCGTTTACGACACCTGGCACAAGACCCACCCCCGCCCCACCGACAAGTCCTGCCGTGAGCACAAGGGCAAGTACCCCACCGCCGACCACGGCAAGGGCAAGCGCTGGCAGGTCCGCCACCGCGACCCCAGCGGCGAGCAGCGCAAGCTCAACTTCGCCCGGCGGGCCGATGCCGACGCGGAGGCTTCCCGCCTCGACAACGACCTCAACCGCGGTGCCTACATCGACCCCGCCCTCGGCAAGGAGACGTTCCGAGAGGTCGGCGAGCGGTGGCGCGCGAGCGCCGTCCACGGGTCGAGCACCGTCGAGCGCGTCGACCGGGCTCTTCGTCTGCACATCTACCCGATCCTCGGCGACGGGGCCATCGCGGGCGTCAAGACCTCGGACATCCAGGCGTGGGTCAAGGACCGCTCGAAGGTGCTGGCGCCGTCGACTCTGCGGGTGCACTACAGCTACGTGACCGCGATCTTTCGCGTCGCGGAGCTGGACCGCCAGATCCCGTTCAACCCGACGAAGGGGGTGAAGCTGCCGCCTCCGCCGCGCAAGGAGATCGTCCCGCTCGCCGTCGAGGTCGTGGCGGCCCTGGTCGACGCCGCTCCTGGTTGGTACCGGGTGCTACTGCTCCTGGCGGCGGCCTCGGGGCTGCGGCAGGGCGAGCTGTTCGGGCTTGAGCTGGCGAACATCGATTTCAAGCGCGGCACGGTCCAGGTGAAGCAGCAGGTGGTCGGCCCGGATCGGGGCGAGCCGTACCTTGCGCCGCCCAAGACCCACGAGAGCTACCGAACGGTCCCGGTGGCCAAGCCCGCGATGGACGCGCTGGCGGCGCACCTGGAGAAGTACCCGGCGCGACGGGTCGATATCGAGGACCGCACCGACCCGCGCCCCTCCAAATGGAAGCGGCGGAAGGCGTTGCTTGTCTTCACCAACGAGCGCGGTGAGGCGATCCGCCGTGCGGCCTGGGCATCGGTGTGGGAGACCCTCGTGCGGGTTGCCGACAAGGCCCTGCGGAAGCAGTACGAGAGCGCGCTCAAGAGCTGGGAACGCCGTGGCCGGCCGACCGACGCGGAGCCGACGCTCCGTCAGGTACCGAACGACGCCACGATGCACGACCTCCGGCACTTCTACGCCTCGGTGCTGATCAAGCACCGCGAGAGCGTCAAGACGGTGCAGAAGCGTCTCGGCCACGCCAAGCCGTCGATCACGCTCAACACCTACACCCACCTGTGGCCGGACGAGGAGGACACAACGAGGGCTGCGATCGAAGCCGTCCTCGGCGTTGCACCTTCGATGTGTTCGCAGGCTGCGAAGACATCGGGGCAAGCCAGCTGAGGCGAGGCTCTCTGGAGGTCGAATAGTTGAGCAGGCGTGTTCGATACCGTCTTTGGCGGACAGTCTCCAGGCCGCAACCAAGGTGTCTTCCGCATGCCCTAACCAGAGGATGATCTCTGCTGTTGTCTCACTGCTGGCCCGGATCCACCAGCAGCGGACGGTGTATTCCCGCGTGTCCGACGCCCGAGTAACTGGGACCGACCACGCGCCAGTTCCGGCCGAGGAGATGCTGGACGGCGCAGATCACCCAGCTGTGCCGACTGGGCGCACCCCCAGTCGCCGCTCCCAGAGGGCGGACAGTCGAGGCCGCAGTAGGACCACACCCTGCTGGGTTCCTACGGCGAGATCCAGGGTTGGGCTACCGGGCAGTGCGGTCAGAGAGGTCACGAATGCCGGAGCAGGTGTGGCCCACACCTGCTCCCCACTGGGAAGGTGGCAGAGAGTGACTCCATGCTCGTCGCTGACGGCAACGAGGGCTTCCCCGTTGGGTGATGGCCCGGTCCAGAGTAGGCGGCGAGCCCGGACCGCAAGGGTACGGTGCCGGGCGTCGGGGGTTGCGGAGTCCCAGACGGTCACCGGGATGACGGTGGAGTCATCAGTCTCGGCAGCGTCCATGTAGAGAAGGACAGGGCCGCCTCTGCGGGTGTCGGCCCATCGTAGGAAGTGGCTGTGGCCGTTGGCGAGGGCCCGAAACGGGTTCAGTCTTCGCTCGCTGCGATCCGAGGAGGGCAGGTGGATCACGCGCGTCCGTTCTGTATCCAAGTCGAGCACCGAGGCCTTCCCGTCGCGGCACGCCATGGCGACATAACGGGTTCCTTCTGTGGCGTGATGAGGTGCCAGAGCCGTGAGCTGCGCGGGGAGCTCAAGGGGGGTGCGTCGCAGGGGCTGCCCCGTGGTGGCGTCCCAAAGGAAGCCCTGGCTAGGGCCGTCTTTGCCCGGCAGGTCATGAGTAACGAAGTGATGGGAGATCGTGAAGTCCCCACGGACAGCTGCCTGGCGCACCCCAACCATCAGGACGGCATGCCCGGTGTTCGCCGTGAATGCAGTGGAGTAGGCCATGTCCTCATTTGGGTCGACTTGCCACCAGCTCTGCGTGGTCGCGGTCTGGGCGTTGTACGACGCGACCGCATGAAGCCTGCCGCTCAGCGGGCAGTAACCGACAACGCGAGCATGCGGATGGAGGGCCGAAGCCGGCAGCAGGTGGCAATCCACTCCCCAAGGGACCATGGTGAGGCCGCTCAGCTCCGTACAGTCCACTGTCTCGGAGGTCGTGATCCGATGCCAAACGAAATTCGCTCTTGTCAGTGACTCCGTGGCGGTGTCGACGATCTCCTCGGATTTGATCAGAAGGTTCACCGTGCCATCGGGATCCTCCGCCCAACTCTCCAGCGCATTATGGATACTCAGCAGTTCACGCGCGGTCATCTTCCCGTGTTCGGGTCCAGTGTGGTCCAGCGTGGTGGTATCCAGGAGGCGGAAGCCACCCCAGGAACTGGCGACGACGACGTGTGGACGTTCTCTCCACCCATAGATCGCCTGCGTATGAGCCCTGGCGAATGTGGAGTCCGCCTCGCTCTCCGACGATTCCTGATCCGAACGCCAGGTGTCCTCGGTGTATGTCCAGTGCCATAGCCGAGCCGTCCCGTCATTGCCCACGGTGAGGACATCTGCGCTCTCCGGCTTGGCGGAGCCCAGAAGGCGGATAGCACCTACTGCCCCCTCATGCCCGACCATCGGGGCGCTGACGGGCGCGCCAGTGCCGCAGTCCAGAATCTGGATCCCCCCGACGATCTCTCCGACGACAGCGAAGACACGTCCGCGCAACGAAGTCGAGAATGGAGCGAAGAACTCTGTACCACCCATCGACTTGACGGTGTCCAAACGTCCCGTGATTGTCGACTGGACCTGGATGTCCCCCCAACGGGAGGCCGTGACGTAGAGGCTGTCCGATCCACCCAGTGATACGAACCCGCCTTGGGGCCAGCCGTGGGGATCATGTTGTGAGACGGTGGCCTTTCCAGAGCCGCAGTCGAGCAGGAACAGCCGCCGAGGTTGCTCGCGCGAGTAGTCGCCCTCCCAGACCACGACAGTCGCGGCGCCTTCCCTCTGGAGTATTTCGCCGAGCAGCATCGGCTTATCCAGCCCCTCTAGGAGCATGGAGCACGTGCCATCCAGCGTCCAGCGGGTGACCGTTCCTCGGACTCCGTCGCACACAATCAAAGCCGGTTCGTCGAAACCGAGGTGGACCAGCCGGGCGGTTACCCCACGCTTGACGGCAAGATTCGTCGGCGTGACATAGTCAACCTCGAACACCGGTACCGCCAGGAGATCGTGGACAACGACCCGCCGTTCGTCCCTGCACACCACCACGGGGGTGCCATCCGTCAGCTTTCCCGTGTCGAGAATCGCCTGGTACCTCGTACGTGGCAGATGCCGGATGAGTGTGCGGCCCGCCAAGTCCCAGACGCGAAGATCCCCCGCATCGTCAAGTGTCGCAGCTAGGGGCTTCCCCTGGTTGGCCCGCAGAACGGCCACATCGACCACAGCGGCTGAATGGGGAAGGACGGTTGAGTTAGCCGGGTCGTCGAGGGCCCACAGATGGACGACCGAGGAACGGGCCGACTTACCCATGGGTTCGGTCCGACGGAAAGCCAGTGCCACCCTGTCACCGCTCGGCAGCTTGGCATCCTGGACCAGCCAACTACCGTCGAACGACGTGGTGGAGTACGACACATCCTCGTGCCGGCCGACGATGCGGTGCGGTGTCACCGGGCGGGACTCGATCCGCACGCGTCGTACGGAGCTTGACAGTTCCTCCGCTCGCCGAGCAAGCTCGGGAGTTCCGTGCGACTCGGCGACGAACGCCAATCGTGCGGCTTGGTCGGTCTGTTGGAGCGCTACGTCATCCTTGACATCCACGAAGCGCTCCACGACCATGGCCAGCTCCGGATTGCTCTTCACATGGCGCACTGCCCGCAGCAACCCCGCTGGCTCGGCTGCCAGGATGAACGACGGGTCCGCGACGAAGCGTTCGATCACGCCTGCTGCTGCCGCGTGCGTGGCCAGTTGGCTGCGAACGTAAGGGTGGGCGCGGGACCAAGCGCGATTTGGCGTCAGATCGAGCAAAGCGTCGACGAAGCGCTCGGCGACGTCCCGCAGGTCCCAGTGTCGCAGCACGCGCTGTCGCAGGTGGTCCGTCAACTCCTGGTGGTAGAGACGGAAATGCTTGGCGCCGGCGATCTCGACGATCGAGAGGTAAGAGCCGTTCTCCTCCAGCAGCGTGTCGATGTCCGCCTCTCGCAACGGCAGTCCGGACAGTCGCCGGGCCACCGGGAGCCAGACCTTGCGAGGCAGCCCGTGCCCTTCGCCGAACGCCAGGGCGGTCAGCAGCCAGGTGGATCCCTCGCGCCGATCGTTCGGCAATCGCCGCAGGTACTCCTCGAACGCACCGCCTACGTCCGAGGGGAGGGATTCCGCCCAGCCCGGCGTGCTGGTGTTCATCGGCTCGGCGCGGAGCAGCGCGCTCGCCACCATGCGGGCGACCAGGAAGCAGTGGCCAGCCCGGCGGGCGACCTCCTCGGCGATCGCCCGGGCACTGCCCGAATTTCCCTGGTAAGGGGATCCCTGGTCGGTCAGGATGCGCTCCACGTACTCCACCGTGCTGGTGTCGGCTGCGTACTCTGGGCTGTCCAGGTCAACCACCGGCACCTGGTCGCCGATGTACGGGACGAGTTCCCGCCGGGTGCCGACGACCAGCCGCACGCAGGGAACCGCGGCGAGGGGGCGTAGCAGCTCCCACGCGATGTGTCGGGCTTCCATCTTGTCGTCGGCCGGGCCAGCTTCATCGAGGGAGTCGATCACGATCCGGAGTGGCCTGCTGCGGCCGGCCAGCGCCTTAAGCAGTGCCGTTGGGTCGGAGACACGCAGGTCGGAGGCCGCAGCCAAGCGGCTCACCAGGTCGCCCAGCACCTGGTGGCGGGCGTTGATCGAAACGTCCGAATGCCTATCCAGGACCACCCGTCCCAGCACCGCCGACTTCCCGGAGCCTGGTGCCGCTGTGACGGCCAGGACGCCGTGATCGCCAGTGCCGGCGAGGTGGTCGCGTAGGGTGGTGAGGGCGCGGCCCCGCCCCGTGAAGTAGGAGCCGGAGTCGTAGACCTGCTCCACGCCGCGTCCCCGGGGCTCGAAGTGCGAGCTGAGGTCCGACGCCTCGCGGGACGGTGGTCCGTCCGGCACTATTTCCGCGCTCGGGTCGAACCCGGGGTTGGCGAAGAAGGGCGGTTGTTCTGCCTGGTCCGTCGAGGAGCAAGCGGCGCGCTGCCGGTACCCATCCGCCACGAAGACGCGGTTGACGCGGTCGGTCACCGTTGCAGGGGAGAGGAAGCGCTGGGACGGACCGTCGCCCCGCTCGCAGGCGGCCACCAGACGGGTGACGAACGCGCCGTCCATCGCGACGTCGCGGTGCCGGGCGGAGGCCAGCACCCACGTGCCGGAGCCGTAGGCGTCGGAGCGCGGCCGAGCCGCGACGATGCCGTTGGCCACGGTCCCGATCTCGGCGGCGCCCACCTCGGCATGGCACGCGTCGATGATGAAGAGGACGTGGCGCACCGGCGATGCCGCGAGGGCCTCGGTGAGGTTGTCCAACGATAGCCACGAGCGGGCGTGTCCCTCCCGGCTGTCGGTGCAGGCCAGGCGGTACCGACCACCCGGCGTCGGTTCGTCGCCGTGCCCGGCGTAGTAGACGGTGATCACGTCATCGGCGGTGAGCTCTGCCTCAAGGCACCACGAGGAGAGCGCGTCCTCGAAGTCCGCTGCGGTGGGGTCCTCGGAGTGTGCCTCCAGCACCCGGCTATACCCCATCTCTGCCGTGGTGAGGAACCGCACAATCCGGTCGACGTCCTCGTGCGCCTGGGGCAGCTCCGCGAGGCCCGGGTGCCGAGGGTAGTGGCGGGTGCCAGCGGCGATTAGGTAGCGCATGGGCCGTCCCTGTCTGCCCGGACGAGTCCTGCAGCGATGGCCCGACCGGTCTCCACGGCCGTGAGGTACCGCGTGGCGTCGTGCATGTGGACGCCGTTGTGGACGGTCAAATCGGTGACGCGGGGGCCGAAGTACGGGCGGAGGTCGCGGACGGCGGCAACGATGTCAGTGGCGTCCGCGATGTTGGTCCAGGAGCGGAGCGGTACGGGCCACCGTGCCTGACGATCCTTTGGCGCGGGCTGCAGCCGATCGAGGACGAGCGCGCCCATGCCGAGCGGTGAGCCGAGTGTGACCAGGGCGTGGATGTCCCATCCAGCGTTGAACCGCTCGTCGCAGAGGGTCTCGTAGGCGACGACCGAGCCGAGCGAGTGCGCGACGACCACGCGGGTCTGCGGTGTGATCCGAGCGGCCAGCCGCTCCCGCGCCGTGCTCCGCACAGACGGATCGGTGAAGTAGCCGGTCAGCTGCTTCAGATTGGCGATGAGTGCCTGATCGAGGACGCCCCGCAGGTACCGCGCTCCCGTGAGGGCGTCAAGTGCCGCCCGCACCGCTCGCAGCCGCAACGCCCGTGTGGCCGCCCACCCGGCAGCACCGCGCCCACCTGCCTCGTCGGGGCCGGGTACTCCGGGGTCGGTGCGGGCTGCTTCCGCCCACCATGTCATGAGGAGCGCGAACTCCTCCTCGCTCTCGACGTCGGCGGCATCGTAACGGGGGTAGTGGCCGCTGCGGGTACCGCTAAGGCGGAACACGTCGCCGTAGAAGGCGACGCCTACGTCATCACTGGCAGGCACCGGGCCGCCGGCCAGCCGCACGCCTCCCAGCAACTCCGGCACCACATCCCGGGCCAACGAGTCCTCGCTGAGGTACTGCTTACTGATGCCGTGTATGAATACGACCTCGGTCACTGCCCCGCCCTCCCGTGGATGCCCCGTCAGCCTAGCCACCTGGACGGGCGAATACGGCCCAGCCGGACCAGTTCTCCAATAGCGCAGATGCTTGGCGGTGCCCGAGGTGGGTGTCAACGAAACTGGGCCGGTGATCGTCATCCGTCCGGCACTGGAGACTGATGTGCTCTCCGAGTTCGCGTTTTGCCTGGTCGCCGTACAGCCGCCGTGCCAACTTGCAGCGCTGAGCGGAGATGCTGGTCGGCACGGCGATCGCCGTCATTGCGGGCTAGAGCTCCAGTTGAGCCGACGACCGCCTGGCCGACCTGCCGGTTACCTTCCTGGCCTCGCTGCTGAACGAGGAGGCTCTTGTCGCCCCTGAAGGCCCCGCGAAGCGGTGCGAGGATGCCTCCTCAAGAGGTGAAGAGGACGGGGCGGCCGGAAGGCGGGGAACGCGTTCTGTGGCACGTGCCGGACGACGTGACGATGCACGACCTCCGGCACTTCTACGCCTCGGTGCTGATCAAGCACCGCGAGAGCGTTAGGACGGCGCAGAAGCGTCTCGGCCACGCCAAGCCGTCGATCACGCTCAACACCTACACGCACCTGTGGCCGGACGAGGAGGACACAACGAGGGCTGCGATCAAGGCTGTCTTCCGCATTGTGCCCTCGATGTGCCCTCCCGGGCCGAAAAGCTAGCGTTTCCGCAGGTCAGCGGGGTCGACTAGCGGTAGTTCACGAACTGGAGCGCGAAGTCCAGGTCCTTGCCCTTGAGCAGCGCCTGGACGGCCTGCAGGTCGTCACGGCTCTTCGAGGTGACCCGGAGCTCGTCGCCCTGGACCTGGGCCTTGACGCCCTTGGGGCCCTCGTCCCGGATGATCTTCGCGACCTTCTTGGCATCGTCCTGGGAGATGCCTTCCTTCACGTCGGCGAAGATCTTGTACTCCTTGCCGGACAGCTGCGGCTCCTTGGCGTCCAGCGCCTTCAGCGACAGACCGCGCTTGATGAACTTGCTCTGCAGCACGTCCAGGATCGCCTTGACGCGCTCCTCGCCGTTGGCCTTCATCTCGATCGTCTCGCCGGAGCGCTTGATCTCGGCACCGACGTTCTTGAAGTCGAAGCGCGTGGAGATCTCGCGGGAGGTCTGGTTGATCGCGTTGTCGACCTCCTGCCACTCGACCTTCGAGACGATGTCGAAACTGGAGTCGGCCATGGGTGTTGGTCTCCTTGATGCTCTGGCTGCACTGACACGGCCCGCCCCACCGGACGCCCGCCGCCCCAGCCTATCCAGCCCACCCCCGCCCCCGCCCAGGACAGCCACGCCACACCCGCCGATCCCGCCCCACGGAACCAGGTGGCGGACCACCCCCCGGCATCGGGTAAGGTTTACCCAGTCGAACGGGGCGAGCCCCCGGACGGCAAAAATCCTGGCTGGTTGCCCGAGCGGCCAAAGGGAGCAGACTGTAAATCTGTCGCGCAAGCTACGCAGGTTCGAACCCTGCACCAGCCACAGGATAGAGAAGGGCCCGTGACCTGCGGAAACGCAGAACACGGGCCCTTTCTAATGTGCGCCCTCAGGGGTGATCGAAAAGACCCGAAAAGACTGGGTTGTCTCGGCCTGTCTCGCTTCCTGACCAGCGCGTGTGGGACATCCGTGGGATGGCCCAGGGACGGGCCGTGGTCAGTCCCACTCGGTCAGGCCCTCGGCGATCCGGTGGTTCGCAGCCTCCATCGCACCGTCGAGGCACTTCGCGTAGACGCGCAGCAGCACGGCGATGCTGTGGCCGGCGCGGCGGGCGCACTCCGCCGGGTCCACGCCGGACCGCAGCCAGAACGAGACCCCCGCGTGGCGCAGGTCATAGGGCCGCTTGGCCAGCGGCGAGGCAGACTGCTCCGGGACGAGGACCTTCTCCCGCGCCCGCTGCCACACGACGCCGTACCCGCTCTCCTGGACCATGCCGCCCCGGGCCGTGCGGAACAGCCGGCCGTCCGGCGCGACGCCGTGTGCGGCGATGTGGTCGCGGAGCATCCGCACGTAGACCGGCGGGATGGGGACCGGCCTGGTCTCCTTCTCCGGCCTCCACTTCAGGCCCCGCTCGTCGTGCGGCTTGCCGCTGTCGGTCCAGGAGCTGCCCACGCGCGGGCGGGTCTTCCCGAGGGTCACCATGCCCCAGGCGCCGTCGGGCGGGAGGTAGCAGTTCGCGTCGCGGAGAAACACGGCTTCGGCCGGCCGCATGGCCGCGTGGTACATCCCTCCGAAGAACGCTTCTAGGTGCCTGCCGCGGGCATCCTGCGTGCGGACGGCAGCCAGAAGGTCCCGCACCTGACGGGGGTTGGCCACGACCGCCGGGTCGACCTCCTCGACGGCGGCCGGCGCCGTCCACTGCACCAGCTTGAGCGGGTTGTGGGGCAGGCGTCGCGCTTCGACGGCGTACCCGAGGACGTTGTGGAAGATGTTCTTCTTTCGGATCACACTCGACGCCGCGGCCTTCGAGCCGTCGAGGTTCTTGGTGAACGCCACGAGCACCCTGCGGATCACCATGGGGTCGTCGAGCTGGCTCATCGGCAGGGAGTGCCGCTCGATCCACGCCAGCGACTTCCTGACCTGGTCGGGCGGCTCCTGGGTCCAGCGGTTCATGTTGAAGGCCCAGCTGTAGAGCGCCGTCCGCAGGTCTCGCGCCGGGGGCATCCCCACGCGGGACCTCACCAGGTGCGGCGTGGCGGTGGCCAGCATGTCCGCGTGCGTCGTGCGGGTCTTCGCGGGGGAGTCCGGCCACTTCATCTCGATGTAGTCCCGGGCGTGGGCGTACCAGCTCACGTCATCCCGGGCGCGCACCACCGACATCGGCAAGCCCGAGATCTCGTCGAACGGCTCACCGGCGTTGACCGCCGTCACGAGCTTGGAACGCTCGCCGTCCGCGAGCGTCTTGGTCTTGAAGGTGGCGGAGAAGGGCTCGTTGCCGACCTTCCACCTCAGCTCGAACGTGTTGGGACCGGAACGGACGTGCTCCCGGATGGCCCAGATCCGGACCTTGAACGTGGGCTTGGGCAAGGCGTACTCCTCGGAACAGCGAACGGGCCCGGCGGCAGCCGGGCCCGTAAAGTCGGGTCTCAGGCGGCGGTCTGCTCCAGGCTGGCCAGCCACTCGTCCAGGTCGGCGCGGCGGCACCGGAGGTGCCCGTTCGGCAGCTTGATGAGCCGGGGGCCGTGGCCCCGGGCACGCATGCGGTAGAAAGCCGCTCGGGACATGTTCAGCTCGCTGAGCACGTCGGACAGCTTGAGGCTTCGGGGCTCGGCCACGGGTGGGCTCTCCTCGTTCAGTTCTGAGCGGTGGGATTCGGGCGCGCTGTCCTAGGTCGGAATTTCTGCGTCACCGCGTCATCTGCGTCACTCGGGCTCCTGACCTGCGGTTTTTGGTGACGCAGGTTGCGGGGTCTGCGTCACCTCTGCGTCTTGGGCTGCGTCATCGGGTGACGCGGGTGACGCAGGGGTGACGCAGCGTCCGTCGTCTGCGTCACCCGTTCCTGCGCAGGTCAGGGGCCGTTTTTTGGGCCGGGTGACGCGGGTGACGCAGCGTTCCCCTACTTAGGAAAAAGGAGGGGGGTGTCTGTCGTGGTTGGCAGCGCCTCGAAGAGCGATTTAGGAGCCGCTTCGCGGCGCGACCATCGGGGCGGCTTCGCCGAACAGCAAGAGGAGCACCCGCTCGGGCAGCCGGGTGCTCTTCTTGCTTGTCCGGGGAGCCTGCGCCGGTCAGACCTGCAGATGCTGCTGCTCGTGCGGGACGGCCGCGACGGGGCGGGCCATTTCGAGGTAGCGGCCCTCCTTCGTGCGGCCGGTGTCGATGAGGACGCCCCGGGCGGCGAGGGTGGGCTGAAGGCGCTTGAGTCGGTCGGAGAGGACCTTGCCGGTGGTCGGCCAGCCCTTGGGTAGGGCGCGGAGGTCGTCGCCGCTGTAGAGGCGCCCGAGGCAGTGCAGCCACTCGGTGGAGGTCATGCGCTGCGCGGTGCCAGGGGCGATGGTCTCGGCGTGCTTGAGGACGGTCTGCGCGAGCAGGTCGCCCTCGATCACGTCGTCGTTCAGGTCGTCCAGGCTGGCCCGGTAGGCGGCCAGCGCCCCGAATCCGGTCGCGGCGTCGAGCTGCGCGCACAGGTGCGCGAAGTCCGCCATGCGCAGGTCGGTCGGCGTCTCGGCCTCGGCCGCGCGGACCTTGACCGCGAGGTCGAGCAGGGATCCGAGGGCGACGGGCAGCACCTCGGCGTACTCGGCCCACAGCTCCGCTTCGGTGCGCCGGACGCGCGGGCGCTCCAGGCGCAGGGGCAGGAGGCGTTCGGCGAGGTCGGGGCGGATGACGCCGACGTCGATGCCGGTCAGGAGCAGGGGCCGGCGGTAGGCGGAGCGGTGGACGTCGCCGTCGGTGAACAGGGCGCGCTTGACGGACTCGGCGCCGGTGACGATGCAGCACATGGCGTCGGAGAGGTCGGGGGTCATGTGGGAGAGGTTGTCCAGGGCGGTGACCCATCCGGCCGCGACGGCGGCGATCAGGTTCTCCTCGTCCTTCGGGGCCCGGCGCAGGTCGCCGCTCATGCCCTCGATGATTCGCACGAGCATCCGCCCGCCGGTGGACTTGCCCGCGCCCTGCGGGCCGGTGAGGAACGGCGCCGGCACCGGCACGGACGGCCCGAGGCAGCCGATCAGCCAGGCGATGGCCAGGCACTCCGTCGTCGCGTTCGCGAAGTTGCACAGCCGCAGCAGCAGGTCGATGCCCTTGCCGTCCGTGTCCTTGACCGGCACCGGCAGTTCGCCGGTGAGTTGGGTGCGCCGCCAGCACACCTCACTCGGGTCCGGGACCACGGTGTCCCACCCGGTGGGGTGGATGCGCACGGACAGGCCGTCGGAGCGGCCCAGGTCCAGCCACGTCGCGCCGTCGAACCCGGGGGCGACGCGGATGTTGACGGGCTGCACCGCCTCGGACAGGGCGAGTGCTTCGATCAAGTCCAACGCCTCCTTGAGGGCGGTGCCGTTGAAGACGCCGATGCCGTCCTTGTACAGGCCGACCATGAGTTCCTGGCGGTGGCTGCCGGTCGTGCCCTGGGAGCGGATCGGCCGGGCCACGGGGTGGCCGGTGCGCTGGGCGTAGACGGTGCCGTCGGCGGTGCGGAAGTACCGGAAGTGCGTCTGCGCGTAGGTGGCGATGATCTCGCGGGCGGGGTTCTTCTCGTCCTCGGCCACGTGCTACAGCCCCAGCCGGACGAGGGCGTTGGCCCAGGCGTCGGCGCAGTGCCGCGGGGACTCGCCCTTGGCCTGCGCGGCGGTGAACAGCCGCGCGGTGTGGGCCTCGGTCAGGCACCCGCACCGGCCGTGCGTCGAGAGCACCGCCAGGAACGTCTGGTAGACGGTGGCGTGTACGGCGGCAGCAGCCTCGGCGATGCGCTGCTCGGCCATGGCGATGCCCCGCTCCAGGAACGTGGGCGTGCGGTGCGGGCACCTGCCGCCACCGGCCGGCGCGGGCGCCGCGACGACCACGGGCCGGACCGGGGCGGGGTCCTTCACCAGCAGGTCGCGGACCGTGTCCGGCAGGGTCGCGATGGTGCCGGCGCCGGGCCCGAGCCACCGGGCGTAGGCCATGGACGACTTGACGTCCACGCCCGGCCTGACGCGGTTGGCGGAGGCCATGGCGCCCCGGTAGAGCCAGTGCTCGCCCCGGGTGGTGAGCACGGTCCGGGTGGCGGGCAACGCGACGCGCGCCCACGCGATGGCCTCGGCGTTGTCGAGGTCGACGACGGTCACGTCCGCACCGCCGGGGTGGTAGGCCACAGCGGCGGCCTCCCGCCACGCCCACGCCCACGCGGGCGAGTTGATGACGTCGGGGTCGGTGGTGGCGGCGGCCCAACCGTGGCACGGCAACGGGCAGAGGCAGGGGCCGGGGGTCTTCATGTTCGGCCGGCCGCCGCACGCGTTGCCGGTGCAGCGCCGGCAGTTGCCGAACGGCACCTTCCTGGCCCGCAGCGGCAGCACGGGCACGCCGAACGCCGCCAGGAACAGCGCGGTGGTCAGGTGCTCTCCCCGAATCGCGGTGGATTGGGTCATGCTGGGATCTCCAGTTCTCTAGACGGGTCTGGATTGGCGGCGGCCCCGGTTCTTGCCGGAAGGGGGCCGCCGCCGTTGTCGTCTGCTGCGTTCTCGGCGCAGACCTTGTGCGAGGGTCTGCGCTGGTCGTCGCGCAGCGGGGTGGGACGTCCGCACCAGCGGCAGGGCAGGGTGCGGGTGCGGTCGTAGTGAGAGGCGTCGCGCCAGTCCAGGTGAGCAGGCACGACCGGGTGCCTAGGCGCGGAGGGCGGCGGTGAGCAGGGCGGCGCCGAGGTGGGGTGGGACGGCGTTGCCGATCTGTTGGCCGATGTCGCGCCCGGACCACGGGTGGTCAACGGGGAAGGACTGGAGTGCTCCGGCCTCGGACCAGGTGAAGCGGTCCTCGGTGCCGTTGTCGGCGAGCACGCGGACGCGGGAGATTTTCCCGGTGACGGTCGCGGAGGGTTCGCCGCTGCTGCGACGTCCTCGGGCCTTGGGGTCACCGCCGGTGCCGTAGTTCGAGACCACCGTGAACGGGCCTCGCCCGGGGATCACGTCGCCCATGGCGACCCACGGCAGCAGGCCGGGGTCACCGGCCGTGCGAGGGGTGCTCTTGGCGTGGTGCCGGTGGGTGGGTGCGGGCAGGGCGGCGGGGCCGGTGAGGCGGGCGATCAGGGCCGCGCGGCGGCGGGTCTGCGGGACGCCGTACTGCTCGGCCTTCACCGTCCCCACGGCGACGCTGTAGCCCTCGGCGCGCAGGATGCCCGCGTACGCCTGCCAGACGGGCAGGACGGCCGGGACCTGCTCCAGCACGATCGCCTCGAACGGGTGGCCCGTGTCGAGGTGGGCCACCGCCCACCGGAGCGGTTCCAGGACCAGGTGGATCAGGTCCGTCCTGGGGTTGTGGGTGTGGCGGGAGACAGGTCGGCGTTCGGCAATCCGGTGGGCGAGGGCGATGATGTCCGCCAGGGCCCGGCGTCCGGCCCCGTTCCCGGCGGCGGAGAACGGCTGGCAGGGCGGTCCGCCGAGCAGCAGGTCTGCGTCGGGGAAGTCGGCGGGGTCGTGGTCGCGCACGTCCGCCTCGATGGTGTCGAGGCCGGAGGCACGGCGGGTCGCGCACGCGTCCGGGCTCCACTCGATCCCGGTCACGTGCACGCCCATCTCGCGGGCGGGCAGGTCGAGGCCGCCGACCCCGGCGAACAGGTCCACCGCCCGCCGGGTCCGGGCACTCTCGGCAGCGGTGCGGGACGGGATATCCATGGCGGGTTTCTCCTGGTCAGCGGTTGCGGTTGGAGACGGTGACGTTGACGTTCACCGCGCCCTGCCCGCTGCCGCCCCGGCCGCTCCCGCCGCTGGTGGTCTTGGCGAGGGCGTAGGCGCCGACGCCGAGCGCGGCGAGGCCGCCGACGCTTCCGGCCGCCGCCGCGACGGCCTGCACCGCGTAGCCGATCCCGAGTCCGCCGGCTCCGAGGGCGACGCCTCCGGCGAGCAGGCGCGCGGGCCACGGGTCTCGCACCGGGGCCGGGTTGGTGGCCGGAGGCGGGGCGGGCAGGTAGACGGCGGTCGGTGCGAGCGCCGGGCCGTGGACGACCGGCGCGGGGACGGCGGGGTGGTAGACGGCGGGCGGGGCGGTGAGCGGGGTGGGCGCGGCGTAGTAGGGGGTGCCGTCCGGGCCGTGGAGGACCGGGGCGGCGGGCTGCGGCATGGGCTGGGTGTGGTCCATGGGTGTCTCCGGTCGGTTCGGCGGGGCGGGGTGGGTCACGTGCGCAGGCGGCTGAGGGCGTTGCGGATGCTGCCGAGGGCGACGGTGCGGCCTCCGTCGGCGTTGACGGCGGTGAGTAGGGCGTGGGCGTCCATGTCGGCGCCGCCGTTGTTCTCCAGCGCGGCTTGGACGCGGTCGGTGATGGTGAGCCGGTCGGAGGCCTGACTCGCGCCGGGGGCGGGGGGCGGCGGGGGCGGGTTGGTGCCGGGGCCGACGGTGACGTTGCGGGCGAAGGCGGCGGTGTAGGCGGCGTCGCCGTCGAGGCGCTGGGTGTAGGCGTCTCCGGCGACGGGCCAGGCGCTCTTCTCCAGGGCGGCGTGGGGGCCGTCGCCGTAGAGGGCGAGCATCTCGGGGTCGAGGCCTTCGGTCGGCAGCGCGGAGCCGACGCGGAAGAAGCGCATGCGGGCGCCAGGGTAGGGGCCGGACAGGAGGTAGCCGCTGCCCTGGGTGCCGGGCCGGTTCTCGTCCTCCTCGGCCTCGAACTGGGAGATGAGGCGGGTGGCTCCGGCGTACTTGGGGATGGGGGCGAGTTTCTGGCCGGGGGGCAGCAGGCCGTCGGCGACGAGCTGCCTCATGAGGTTGGACGTCCAGCGCAGGAGCAGGACTTCGCCCTCTTTGAGCATGGAGCGCAGGGTGTCGGAGCCGCCGAGTTCTTCGAGGTGCCCGGCCTGGGCGAACAGGGCGATGCCCATCCCGAGGGAGCGGCCGGTGCGGCCGATGTCCTTGATGTAGTAGGTGGCCTCGTCCCGGTAGGGGGCGCCCTTCTCCAGCAGGCGGTTGGCCTCGTCGATGACCTCGTACATCAGCGGGTCGGGGCGGTCCTTGAGGAACTTGGAGCGCCCGAGGCGCGCGTAGCGTTCCTCGCGGTCCTTCATGACGTCCCAGTAGGTGCGCAGTTGGGCGATCGCGCCCTCCTGCGTGAAGACGGGCCAGTCGACGTTGCCGCGGGCCTCGGGGGCGGACTGGCCGCCCTTGAGGTCGGCGTACCAGACGGCGATGCCGGAGCGCTTCATCGCGGCGAGCAGGATCTGACCGGCGGTGGACTTGCCGGCGCCGGTGGTGCCGAACAGCAGCAGGCGCTGCGCGGACCCGGACACGGGGTCGTACAGGCGCACCCACACGCGGCGCCCGTTGTGGTAGAGCCCGGCCCAGACGCGTCCGCGCTCGTCCATGGCGAGCAGGTCGGGGTCGGGCAGGTGGACGTCGGCGAGCGGGTCGTCGGGGTAGACGGTGACGATGGCCTGGCTGCCGCGGCTTTCGACAGACAGGCGGGAGATGTCGTCGATGCGCATGGCGTCGGCGAGGCGTTCGATGTCGTAGGTGATGGGGTCGCCGGGCGGGGACTGGACGGTGAACTCGTAGACCGTGCGGCTCACGCGTCGAGCTGCTTGTCGAGGTCGACGGTGCGGATCGCGGTGATCGTGGTGCCGGGCATGCCCTTGGGGGCGATGTGCTGGGCCCAGTAGGCGTGCAGGTCGGCGGCCTGCTGCGGGGCCCGGCCGACGGTCAGGCGGCGCACCCCGGCGCCCCGGCCGGGGATCTTGGCGACGGTGATCTCCTCCTCGTCCCAGTCCAGCAGGGCCGACAGGGAGGTGATGGAGACCGTGGGCACCGGGGCGCCGGGGCGGGCGGAGCGGATGACCGCGGTCATGGACTGCGGGCCGGTCTGCTCGATGTGCTCCAGCACGGTGCCGGGGGCGAGGCCGCCCTCGATGGCGGCGCGCTCGGACCACCACACGGCCATCGGGTGCCGCTCGCCGGCCTCGGCGGGCGCCGCACCGATGGGGTTCTGCTGGGCGGTGGCGACGGCGGCGGGGGTGAGGGAGGGTTCGCGGCCGGCCATGACGCGGGCCAGGCGGGCCGGGCGGACGAACCACACCGCGGCCGTCCAGGCGGTGTCGGCGGCCAGTTCCCACCAGTGCAGGCCATGGACCAGGCGCTCGGTGACGAGCAGTCCGGCCATGGCGGCGGACGGCGCGACGTACAGGGCGGTGGCGGTGTCGCGGACCTGCCCGGCGGGGAGGGTCGCGGACCAGAGCAGGCCGAAGCCGAGCGCGGCCCCGGCCGCGCCGATCGAGGCCGGGTACCAGGCGGGGTTGAGGGCGGTGCCGGTCAGGGCGAGGGCGCCGGTGAGGGTGGCGGCGCGGCCGATGCGGTCGCGGGCGACGGCGAGGCGCCCGCGCACGGGTCCGAGGGACATCATCAGGTGTGCTCCTTCGCAGGCCAGAGGCGAAGGGGCGGCGCTGCCGCGTGTGGGGCGGTGGCGCCGCCCCGGGCGGGGTCAGCGGTTGCTGTAGAACTCGCGGTCGGCCATCTCGACGGGCATGGCGTCGGCGGCCTCGGCGACCGGGCCGTAGTCGGCCTCGTGCGCGTCGGCGGTGGCCTGGAAGAGCGTGGACAGGTCCTCGGTGGCCTGGGCCATGGCCTCGGCCTCCTCCAGGACCGCGCGCATCACGGTGGCGGCGTCGCGGTGCTCGCCGACGGTGTCGCGGTCGACGTTCAGCGCGGCGGCCTGGTCGGCGAGCCGGTCCACCGACCGCGCGCAGTCCTCGACGTACCGGTAGGTGGCGCGCACCCGCTCGGACAGGAACGCCAGCTTGACGGAGGCGATGGCGAGTTGGGCGACGACGATGCCGAACCGGACGGCGTCGGCGAGGGCGCCCCCGGCGCCGGTGAGCGCTTCCCCGGTGCCGTCGCCAGGGCCGTCGGTGCGGTCGGAGGGCGGCGTGCTGGTGGTGACGGGCCGGCTGCTGGTGACCGGCGTCAGTTCGGAGTCGGACATGGGTGGTGCTCCTACTCGTTGTGGTAGTCGCGTTCGGCGGGGGCGGTGTGGCCGGCGTCGCGCACGGCGTCCGCCAGCGGCTTGTGCCGGGCCGCGGCGTTCGTACCGGCGGTGGCGATGGCCTCGGAGGCGGCGGGGATGGTCTCGGCGACGGCCTCGGCACGGGCCTTGACCGTCCCGGCGTGGTCGATGAGCGCGGCGACCATGCCCTCCAGGACGCCGGGCACCTTCAGCTCGACGACCTTGGCGTGCAGGGCCTCCAGGTGGCCGAGCAGTCGCTCGCAGCCCTCGGCCGCGCGGCGGGCGTCGTCGGCGCCCTCCATGATCTCCTCGGCCATGTCGGCGTCCGCCTCGATGACGTCGTAGATGGTCAGGTCCGCGTCCGCGTACTGGGTGCCGTGCCCGGGGCGCGGCGGGAAGAGGGTCACAGGCAGTCCTCCAACAGGTGAGGGGGCGGGCGGTGCCGGGCGGGTGGTGCCCGGGCGGGCGTGCGGGCTGTGGTGCGGGGAACGCGGTAGGGCGGCCTGCCCGCGGCTGAGGCGACCGGCCGCAGCGCGCGGCCCGGGCGGGCGCGGCCGGGGCGGGCGCCTCG
>NZ_BAAAKJ010000239.1:4786-9302 GCF_039527695.1 Kitasatospora putterlickiae | reverse complement strand
CTTCCGGGGGCGCCCGCCGGGCCGGGACCGGCGGGGTGGGGACCGGTCGACGCCGCGGAGGAGCCGTGCTGCGAGCCGGGCCCGGGTGCGCTCGGGGGCTGCGACTGGGGGGCGGTGCGGCGCCGGCGGGCCAGGACGCGCAGAGCCCACGCCCGCCAGGACCCGGTGCGCGGCGAGCGGGTGGACTGGCCCCGGCCGGGGCGACTGCGCCAGGGCCTGGCCCCCGTCGCGCCGCCCGGCGTCACGACCCGCCGCACGCGGCCCTTGGCCCGGGCCTTCGCGTTCCCGGCCTTGGTGTTGCGGCCCTTGGGCTTGCGGGCCTTGGGTCCGCTCGCGGCGGGCGTCGACCCGACGTGCTTCGGGCCGGTCGTCGCTGGCTGGACTTGCTGCGGCCCGGGGGCGGAGGCGCCCGGTACGGCGGGGGCCGTGGCGGGCTTGCCGGCCGGGGCCTGCGGGGCCGGGGTGTTCGGGGTGCCGGGGGCGGGCTTGGGTGTGCGGCCGTTGAGGATCCGCCCGGCCGCCCGGGCGCGCAGGGCGCCGCGGATGGTCGCGGGCGTCGCTCCACCGCCCTGGTGGCCGCCGGTCGGCTTCCACGAACCGGTGGTGATCCGGTCGGCGACCCGCTGCCGGGTCGCCCCCCGGACCGTGTCCGGTCCGGAGGGCGACCGGTCGGGCTTCGACGCCCCGGATCCCCGGGGGCCGTTGGTGATCCGCTCGGCGATCCGGCGGCGGGCGGCACCGCGGAGGGTGTCCGGCCCGGCCGCCTGGCGCGCCAGCCGATCGGCCCCGCGCTCACGCCCCGGACCGCGCCCGCCCCGGTCACCGAGGGATGAATTCCCGCCCTCGGAAAGGCCGTTCGGGCGCCGGCCCGCGCCGGAGCCCTCCAGGGCAGCTCTGCGGGCCTCACGGACCCGACCGGCCCCCGGAATGCCGCCGCCCCCTGAGCGCCCGTCAGGCGGGCCGCTGGGCCGCCTCCCAGGCCCCTTGCCGCCACCCGGAGCCATGGAGGTGGGGCCGGGGCGGAACGTCGCGGGAACCCCGGAACCGCCCCGGACGGTATTCGGGGCGGGGTTTCGCGTGGACCGGCCGAATTCCGGGCCGGACTGCACGCGCCCTCGCGCAGCCGTCCCGCCCGCAGCCGTGCCGGGGATTCCCGTCCGGGAATTACCGGCGCCCGTCAGGGAATTGCGTTGGCGCTCCACCGTTTCCCGGTGTTCGGCGCGCGCTTTCAGGTAGGCGATGAAATGGGCCGCCCCGCGCAGCGCGGCCACCGTCACACCGGCCATCAGCACGGTCGACATCGCGGCCACATTCGAGAAAGAGCCGCCGGCGGCCGTCGGCTCGCCCGCCGGGGTGGACTCGGCGGCGGGCGCAAGGGCCGGGGCGTCGGGGATCGAGAGCGAGGCGGGCGGGGCGAGGTCGGTGTCCAGCGGGGCGAGGACCGGCGCGCCGGGCGGCGGCGGGTCATCGCCCACGACGCCCGGCACGGTCAGCCGGGGGAACCCGAGCACGGTCCCCCCGGCGTCGTCGTCGGCCATCGGGCCTCCAATCGGGAGTGTCACGCTCCGTCACGGCCCGGGGGTTCCTCCACGCGTACGCGTGCACGCGTAGGTGGAACCCCCGGATTCACGGAGTCGGCGTGTGAATGTGAGCGCGAAGCGTCACCGTGTGCGGGGCGGCCCGGAGGCGGCGTGCTGCTGGGTCCAGGCGGAGAGCAGGCGCACCAGATCGGCCCACGCCTCCTCGCTCTGTCCGGCCTGGGCGCGGGCCAGGTCCCACAGGGCCCGCGCTCGGTCCGCGTTCGTGGCCGTCGCCTCCAGGCGCCTCTGCCAGTAGGCGACCTGCCCCGGCGTGAGCGGCGGCATTTAGGCGCTCTCCTTCAGGAAGTCCAGGAACGCCGGGGGCTTTCCGCCCGCCTTTCCGTCCGGGTTTTCCGTGGCGGCCTGGGAAATGCCGTGGAGGGTGGCGGCGGTGTTCACCGCGTCCGCGCTCCGGGCGGCCTCGGCGCCCGCCTTGGCGGACTTCTCCAGGGCCTTGTTCGCGGCCCGCTCGGCGCGCTTCTTCGGCAGCTCGACGAAGCGGCGGTTGTATTCCGCGTCGAGCTTTCCGGCGGCGTTCACGGCCTCCCGCAGGTGGCTTTCCAGCTTCGCCAGCGGCCGGGTCGCGAGGAAAGCGCGCACCTTGCGCTGGCCGGGCCTGTCGCCGTCGATGTGCACCGACTCCAGATCGGCCCGGTACTCGCGCAGCAGGGCCTGCACCTCGTCGGCCATCTGCCGCAGCCGCTCACGCTGCTGGGCGGCGTAGATGGCCGTCCCGCCCGGCTCCCTCAGGTGGTCCGACGTCCACCTGCTCCCGTTGCTCATCGGTTCTTCCTTCCTGTCCTGCTGTTGGTCGGGGGTGGTGGCCGGTCAGGCCGCGGCGATGAGGGCCGCGGCCGTCTCCCAGCCGTGGTGCCACGCCTGGTCGAGCAGGTAGCCGCCGTTCAGCCCGTGGTCGGCGAGCCGCACGAACCGGCCTTTGCCGGTCTCGTCCGCCAGGCGCCGCAAGGGCTCGCGCCGGTCGGCCACGTAGTGCGTCACGGCCGAGACGGCGAGCGCGGCCACCACCGGCACCGGCCGCAGCCGCACGCCGAGCAGGCGGGTTCCGGCGAGCAGGACGGCGGCCTGCGTGGCGGTGTAGGAGGCGACGTGCGCGGCGCACGCCCGGCGGCCGGCCGCGCTCGACTGGCCCTCGGCGTGGTCGTGCTGGCCCTTGGTGGACGCCTGATAGTCGGTCTGGATCCAGTGGTCCGCGACGTCCGCCGCCGCCCGCAGCAGGGCGTAGGAGACGGTGAAGCGGACCGCCCGGAGGGGCATCGTGGTGTTCATCGGGCTCCGATCAGCGCTCGACGACCGGCTTGTCCAGGTCACGGTGGACGAGGCGGGCCGGGGCGATGGTCTTGGTGAGGCGGCTGGCGAGGACCATGGCGACGGTCGCGGCGCGGTGCCGGCCGCCCGCGCAGCCGACCGCGATGGTCAGCGGCGCGGCGGTCGGCCCGGCGTCGTAGGCCTCGGCCACCAGCGCCGCCGCGAGGACGGACTCCCGGATGCCCGGGGTGGTCAGAACCGCCCGGCGCACCGGCAGGTCATGCGCGGTCAGGTCGCGCAGGGCGGGGTCGACGTGCGGGTCGCGGAAGTGGCGGCGCAGGTCGAGGGTGAGGTGCGCCTCGGGCGGGGCGCCGTGCAGGTAGCCGAAGCTGATCACGCAGATTTCGGTCACGGACATGACACGGGTCTCCTGTTGCTGATGGCAGCGGAGCAGGTCAGAGCGGGGTTCAGGCCGCGAGGGCGGCGGTGTCGGCGCAGGGCAGGCAGGTGCCCAGGTGCGCGGGCAGCACGTATCCGGCGTCGTGCCCGCAGGCGGGGCAGGTGCGGCGCGCCGTGTTGGCCTTGGCGAGGGCGGCGGCCTTCGCGGGGGTCATCGGCCGTACGGGCTTGGCCCTGTCGATCCGGTAGAGGTAGGCGGCGCGCAGGCCCTTGCTACGGCGCGAGCGCCAGCAGACCTGCGCGGCCACCTCCTGACCGCCCGGCCGCAGACCCTTCGCGCGGAGCTGACGGCGGGTGAACAGGCCGCGCGGGGCCATGCGCCACGGGTAGGTCGGCGTTCCGCCGTGGCGCTCACCGGTGGGATCCCAAGCCTGGGGGCGGCTCACTCGTCCTCGTCCGGGTCGTTCTGGGCGAGGGTGTAGTAGCCGGTCAGGGTCAGCGGGACACCGGCGTAGGCGGTGCCGACGCTCAGCCAGGCGTGGGCGCCGGTGCTGCCGTGGTCGACGGCGGCGGGGTCGACGCCCAGGGTCTGGCGCCACTGCTCGAAGTCGCTCAGCGCGGTGTCGCGGTGGAAGCCGAAGGCCAGGCCCCAGGTGAGGACCAGGTTGCCGGAGGAGTCGCGCTCGGCGGACACGACCTGCTCGCTGGTGATCCTCGGGGCGGGCAGGTCGGCGTGGGCGGTGAGCGCGGCCATCAGCGCGCCGGCGGCGCTGACCATCGTGGATGCGGTCTGCATGGTGATGTCTCCTGTGCTGGTCAGCGGGTCGAGGCGGTGGGGCGGTAGCCGTCGGCGATCAGGTCGGCGGCGTCCGAGCGGCGCTGGGAGGCGGTGGCGAGGGAGACGTCCAGGGCCTCGGCGATGGTCTGGAGGGTGACGGCCTCGGGGTTGCCGGCGCCGTCGGCGAGGATCATGCGGGCGACGCGGCGGGTGGCGCGGGCGGCGGGGGTCAGCTTCGCCGTGTCCTCCGCTTCGACCGCGTGCAGCTCCGCTTCAGCGACACGGGCCCGGGCTTCAGCCGCAGCCTGGCGGGCCGTCTCGGCGGCCAGCGTCAGGTCCGCCTCGGCGCGGGCGGCGTCGGCGGCGTCGCGGTCGGCTTCAGCCGCGCGGCGCCGGGCTTCAGCCGTGGCCTCCTCGGCTTCAGCCACAGCCTTGGCCGTTTCAGCCCCACGCAGCCGGGCCTGCTCGGCGGCCTCGTCGTCCTCGGCGCGGG
>NZ_BAAAKJ010000239.1:0-4690 GCF_039527695.1 Kitasatospora putterlickiae | reverse complement strand
CCGTGGCGGCCGCCATCACGGCCTCCGCCTGGTCGAGCCGTTCGGCCGCCTCGGCCTCCCGGCCGGCGGCGACGGTTCGGGCGTGGGCGTGGGCCTTGGCGGTCGCGGTTTCAGCACCGACCTCGAACCCGGCGGCCTGAACGCGCCCGGCGGTGCGGAGCTTGGCGATCTCCAGCTCGGCGGCACGGGCCTCGGCCCGGGCGCTCACCTCGGCCTCGAACGCGGCCGTGCGCTCGGCCCGCAGCCGCGCGGCCTCCTCCGCCTCCATCGGCAGGGCCAGCGCCTCGTCCACGGAGAGGCCGAAGCGCTCCATCGTGAGGGGAAGACGCTGGTCCGAGGGCGCCTTGTGCCAGTCGCCACCGTGCTCGCGCTCCAGCATCACCCGGTAGACCAGGCGCTCGCGCTCCAGCTCCACCGCCCGGTCGTAGGAGGAGATGCCGTTCAGCCGCATCCGCCGGTACATCCGGAACGACGGCCACGGGGCAAGGATCCAGCGGTGCAACGGGACACCGTCGCGGCCGTGGCCGGCCTCGATCCGGGTGATCCGGATGACCAGGCGCCGCCCGGCCTCCACCACCGCCACGAACATGACCGGGATGACGGCGTGCATGCCGGTGCCGGTCGGGTTCGCCAGCAGCGACCCCGCCGAAGCGGCATTGAAGTAGATCGTCGAGCAGGTGAAACCGTGGGCCAACAGACGCAGCCACGGCGCCGGGGCACCCTTGCGGATCAGGTGCAGATCCATCGCCAGCAGCGCCACGATCCCGGCGTCCACACCGACCGGGAACGCGTAGCTGAAGTCCCCGAACCCGTGCCTGAAACCGAGCTGCTGCAGCGCGCTGTAGGAGCCGGAGAACCCGATCGCGGCGAGCGCCGCACCACCGACGGCGGCGAGGATCGCCACCCCCAGCATCAGCTTGTCCGAAGCCACCGCACGCGTCGCCGAAGCGGCGGACCGCGTGCTCGAAACGGGGGCGGGCGGGGTCGAAACGGCCGCCGACGCGGCCACGGTCGTCACGCCGCCACCCGGGCGGTGCTCGCCGTGCGGCGGATGACCGCCGGGCGCCGCAGCGGCACCGGCGCCGTGCTCAGCAGGCGCTCGGCGTAGGCGGCCAGCTCCGGGTCCTCCCGGCGCAGGTCCGCGATGACGCCGGCCGCGGCGTCCATTCGGGCGGCGCGCTCGGTCTCGTTCTCACCGGGCACGCCGGTGAACAGTCGGGTGAAGTCCGAGTCCACACCGAGCGCCAGCTCGGCGAACTCGTCCTCCGTCAGGGCCGTCTGGCCTGCGACAATCGACCTCATGGGTCTACCTCTTCCTAGTGGTGGTGGGCCCGGCGGGGACGGCTCCTCTTCCGGCCAAGGAGTTCGGGAGCCGTCCACCGCACAGGGCTGCAGATGGGTTGAACTGGGGTTTAGTGCTCCGGCGCCAGTTCGCCGGTGCCGTAGCGGCGGGAGCCATCGGCGCACCGCACGACGTGGCGCGGGCCGCCACGGAACGGGCTCCACCGCTCGACCAGGCGCCGCTCGTCCTCGCCGACCAGGACGAGCGCGCCCGCCGGCTGGGCGGCGAGCATCTCGTCCACCAGGGCCTCGACGCGGCCGTTGCGGGTCCGGTCGACCACACCGCCGCTCGTGCCACCGGCGAGATGCGGGGCGACCTCCCTTGCCGTGTCGGCCAGGTGGCCCATGTCCGGCGCGGGCCGGGCGCCGACGGGTGCCTGCTCCGCCGACTCGGGAGCGGCAGAGGCCAGGCAGGGGCTGCACACGGTGCCGCCGTTCGCCCGGTTCAGCCGCGTACCGCACGTGGTGCAGGTGCGCTTCTCCTCGGAGGCGATCCGGGACGACGCCGCACTGTCGGCCAGCGCCGCCACACCGACCGCGAGGATCGTGCGCCACTCCCGCTCGCCGATCTCGCCGGCCCACCGCGGCGCCCGCGTCCCGGTCAGACGACCGATCCGGCACGCCACCGCCCGGCGCCGCCGCTCCACGCCCCGGGCCTCCGCCACCCACGCGCCGGCCGACATCCGACCGGAACCGCTGGTCAACGACGCCACACGACGGGCGTAGGAGCGACCGGTCACGGTCGGGGTGGGGGTGGTGCGGGGCGTTGCGAGCATGGCGAAGCCTCCTGAGGAGTCAGGTGGAGCGTCACAGGGGGGTGAATCCGGATCCGCGCAGATCGGCGGAGCAACCACGAGCACGGCGCCTCAGAGAGGAGAATCGTCCTCCAACTGGTGCGCACCAGTAGTTTGCAACTGGTGCGCACCAGTGTCAAGCGCTTCCCTGTCTGTCCGTCAGTTCCGGCCGTATCTCTATGGAACAACGTGCGCCAACGACCCGGTAGCCAGCAGGGGTTAACCCAGTTTTGTTAACCCGTCATGGGGGAGTTCTACGTACGGCATGCTGAGCACGAACGAGCGTCACCACGGCAGGGGCGGGCACATGGGACAGCGTCTAAGGGAGGCCCGCAAGCAGCGCGGCTGGTCTCAAGAGCGGTTGGTCCGGGAGATCAGCCGGTACGCCGAGCAGCACCTCATCGATGTGGCTTCGCCAGCAAGCCTCAAGGTGTACGTCTCCGAGTGGGAGAACGGGCGCCGCGCGGTCTCCAGCACCTACGCGCTGATCCTCCGGGCTCTGTTCGGGAAGACCGATGACGAGCTGTTCGGAGCCCCGGAGTCGGCAGCTCCCGCCGCCGACGGCTACGACGAACTCATCGGCCGGATCGACTCAGCCCGCAGTCTGAGCCTCGGAATGGTGGACACCTTCCTGAACCAGACCGAACTCCTCCGGAGCTTCGATCGGCAGATGGGCGCCGCAGCCCTGGTCGACCAGATGCGCGCTCATCTCGACGCGCTGGAAGACGCGCTGACGTTCGCAGTCCTTCCCGACGCGCGTCGGCCGGTGGCCACGGCCTTGGCGGGCGCGGCCACGCTCGCGGCCTGGCAGGCCTTGGACGTCGGGGCGGTGGAGCGTGCATGGCGCCACTACGAGCTGGGCAAGCGGGCGGCGGCCGAAGCCGAGCAGCCCATGTACCTCGCGCACGCCATGGCGGAACAGGCATATGTCCTCGCCGATGCGGGCCGCCCGGAAATGGCGGTGGACCTGGTGCGGGACGCTCAGCGGACCGGCGGGACGAAGGTGTCCCCGCGGCTTGCTGCATGGCTGTTCGCGGCGGAGGCAGAGCTGTGCGCGAAGGCGGGTCTCGCTCGTGACTGCCGTGATGCGCTGGACCGCGCGGCGGCTGTGCTGCCCGCCGGCGACGAAGCGCGCGACCCTGACATGCTGAGCATCTTCCTGAACGCGGGCCACATGGCGCGCTGGCGCGGGAACGCTCTCGCCATGCTCGGTGAGGACGACGCACTTGCCGAGCTGTATGTAGCCCTGGAGCGGATGGATCCGGCGTTCACGCGGGCGACAGCGGGCCTGCGGTGCGATCTGGCACAGGCGCACCTGGCCCGCGGGGAGTTCGGCCAGGCGAGAGAGCACCTGCAAAAGGCCCGCCTCCTCGCGAACCGCACGGGGTCGGTTCGGCAGAGGAGGCGGATTGAGCGTCTTACCGGGCGCCTGTAGGCCGCTGAGAGCGGTTGGCCAGCAGGTGGAGCAGGGCGACGAGCGTTCCCGAGCCGAGCAGCTCGTCACGGGCGATGAGGCCCGGGACGTCGGCCAGCGGGATCCACTCGATCAACCCGGCCTCCTCCGCGTCAGTCGGCTCGCCGACGAGCGTTGCGCCCCGGGCCACGAAGATCTCATGAGGGGAGTCCACCATGCCTACCATCGGCTGGTAGGTGACCACGTGCTCAACCGTGGCCGGCCGCCAGCCGGTCTCCTCCTCGACTTCACGGGCCGCCGCCGCAGCGGCATCCTCGCCCGCGTCCACGATCCCGCCGGGAAGCTCCCACCCGAACCGGCCCGGAACGAACCGGTACCGCCAGAGCATGAGCACGCGGTCCTGGTCGTCCACAACCGCCGTGATGGCCACGTGCTGGAGCCGGACGACGTGGTGCTCGAAGCGCTCAACGCCCGGCGGCTCCACATCGACCAGAACGAGCTTGATCCACTCGTTGTCGTACACCAGGCGCTCGCCGTGGATCCGCCATGGCTCCAGTTCGCCGTGCGGTGCAGTGACCGTCTCGGCGGCCGGCTGCTCGGCCGTGCTGACGTAGTAGCCGCTCCCGTGCTGGGCGACGACCAGTCCCTCGGCGGCGAGCTTTCCCAGGACGAGCCGGACGGTTGTCCGGCCGACGCCCAGGTCCGCCGACAGCGTCCGCTCGGACGGCAGCTTGGCTCCCCCGGCGAGCTTGCCGGACCGAATCCACTCCCGGATGGTCTCTTCGATCTGCTCGGTCTTCCCGCCCATGCCCTCTCGCACTCTCCCGCCGTCGGCGACTGGCGCGCGCCAGTCTAGGTGAATCCGTGCAAACTCCATGGTGGTCTTTCCCATGTCAGGCCGCGTGGCTCCGCCGTAGCTGGCGTGCGCCAACACCAGCGGACAGCCATGAACGTCGGCGCACCAACGGCGGAGCCGGTTCTGGCGGATGGGTTCCTGGAACCCCAGGGCCCGGATTCGGTGGGACATCTGTGGGACCGGTAGCGCGATACTGGGGAAGATGGCAGCTCCAGGCAACTTTCGTGCGTGGTCTGTAAATCTGTCGCGCAAGCTACGCAGGTTCGAACCCTGCACCAGCCACAG
>NZ_BAAAKJ010000238.1:23482-24919 GCF_039527695.1 Kitasatospora putterlickiae | reverse complement strand
GGGGTCATCCGATCGGATGACCCCCTCATCGGCCGTCACCAGGAGAGCGGGTAGCGCACCGGGTGCCCGCCGATCCGGCCCGGCAGCAGGCCGATCGCCACCAGCAGGACGGTGGAGAGCGCCAGCAGGGGAAGGAACGGCCAGGCCTTCGGCGCCTGGAGCACCACCACCACGGCGCTGGCGACGGCCGGGGAGTGCGAGACGTGGCAGAGCATCATCGTGCCCAGCGCGAGTCCGGCGGCGATCGCAGCGCCCCAGGCGGTGCTCCCGGTGACCGCGAGGACGGCGTAGCCGATCAGGGCCGCGAGCAGATGGCCGCCGACCAGATTGCGGGGCTGGGAGATCGGCAGACCGGGCGCGCCGTGGACCAGCGCCGCGCTGGCGGCGACCGGTGGTATCAGCAGCGGCTGGTGGACCAGCACGCCGATACCGGCCAGCAGGAGCAGCGCCCCGATGGCGAAGGCGGACGCCCGCAGGGCGTGCAGCGGATGCGGCCGGGGGGCCTTGGCGGTGGGCGGCGTGGGCATGCGCAAGCGGCTCCGGGTGGGGAACGGGGGACCCGGGGATGATAAACAGACTGTTGCAAGAAAAGGTGGGATGTTTCGCCAGTTGGACAGTTATCAGACACTCCGTGGACAGACGGGTGTCTCCGCCGGCGGCCGAACCACCCCAGCGACCATGCCCGCAGAGAGGGTTGACCCCCCATGGCCGGAACCGCCGCCACCGTCTTCCGCAACGTCCGCCCGTTCGGCGCCGAGCGGCCCGTCGACCTGATCGCCGTCGACGGCGTGCTGGTCGAGCGCCTGCCGGACGGCGCCGAGCCGGTCGTCGTGGAGGGCGGGGGCCGGATCGCGCTGCCCACCCTGGTGGACGCGCACATCCACCCGGACAAGACCGCCTGGGGCGAGCCCTGGTGCAGCCGCCGCCCGGCCGCCGCGCTGCCCGAGTACGTCCAGGGCGACGTCGACCTCTACCACCACCAGCGCACCCCGCTCGCCGAGCGCGCCCACCGGCTGCTGGCCCACGCCGTGGCGTGCGGCACCCGCGCCGTCCGGGCGCACGTCGACGTCGCCCCCGCCTACGGACTGGCCGGGGTGACCGGACTGGCCGAGGCGCGCGAGCGGCTGGCCGGGGCGCTCGACGTCCAGCTGGTCGCCTTCCCCCAGCACGGCGTCCGCCGGACGCCCGGTGCGGGGGCGCTGCTGGCCGAGGCGGCGGCGAGCGGGCTGATCGACGCGGTCGGCGGGATCGACCCGGCCGGCTTCGACGGCGGCCCCGACGGCGAGGGCCCGGCCCAGCTCGACCTCGTCTTCGACCTCGCCGAACGCCACGGCCTGCGCCTCGACGTCCACCTGCACGACCGGGGCGAGCGCGGCGTCGACCCGCTCCTGCGGCGCGTGCTCGTCCTCCAGGTCGGTCAGCAGGTCGTAGCGCCCC
>NZ_BAAAKJ010000238.1:18459-23426 GCF_039527695.1 Kitasatospora putterlickiae | reverse complement strand
GGCCGCGGGCCTGGCCGGCCGGGTCGTGGTCAGCCACGCCTTCTGCGTCCCGGAACTGGCCGGCGACCGGCTGGACGCGCTCGCCGACCTGCTCGCCGAGGCCGGCGTGGGCCTCACCACCGTCGCCCCCTCGGCGCACCAGGTGCTGCCGTTCCGCGAACTGCGGGCGCGCGGCGTGCGGGTCGGCCTCGGCTCGGACGGCGTGCGCGACTCCTGGAGCCCCTACGGCAACGCCGACATGCTGCACCGCGCCCACCTGCTCGGCTGGACCACCGACGCCCGCACCGACCGGGAGCTGACCGACTGCTTCGCGCTCGCCGCGGACGGCGGCGCCGAGCTGCTCGACCTGCCGCGCGTCACCCTGCGGCCCGGTTCGCCCGCGGACTTCATGCTGCTGGCCGGCGAGTGCCTGCCGCAGGTCGTGATCGACCTCCCCGCCCGCGAGCTGGTCGTCCGGGCCGGCCGCGTGGTCGCCGCGGACGGGCGCCTCCTCGGCTGACGGTCCGGCACTCCCCGGAGGTGGCGCGGGCGGTGTCGATGGCGCGTCCGGACGCGACCGGCGCGAACCGTTCGCGTTCACTCCACCCGGGTGCGCCTGCGTGCGCGTGGCGCGTTCACCGGGCGGTCGCTTCGGGTAGTCGTCCGCATACACTGGGCGACCCGAAGGGGGGTGCTGGCCAGGGAGCGGCGATGCCGGAACACGAACAGCTGGGCCCGTGCGCCGAGCCCGGCGGCCCCGTTGGACCTGTCGGTCCTGCCGGTTCTGTGGGTCCTGCCGGCCCTGTCGGTCCTACCGGGCCGGTCGGGCCGATCGGCCCTCCCCGGCCCGCCGCGCCGTCCGGACCCGTCAGGGGCTCCAAGCCGCCGGCGCGACCGGAGAAGGTGCCGCTCCAGGGCCGCCCGCCCCTGGGCGCTCGGGCCGATACCGGCGAGGTCGACGCGGACCCCGTCGGCACCGGTCCGGGCGCGACCTCCTGGCCGGACCGGATGCTGCCGCTGCTCCGCACGCCCACCGCCGCCCGCCCGCTGCTCCCCGAGCCGCACGGCCCCCGCCGGCCGGGGCCGGCCGAGCTCGTGGCGGTGCTGGACCTCGCCCTCCTGGTGGGGGAGTTGCTGCTGGCCAGCGGCGAGGCGGCGGAGGATGTGGAGGCGGCGATGCTCGCCGTGGCGCTCGCCTACGGCGTCCGCCTGTGCGACCCGCAGGTCACCTTCACCCGGGTCGCGGTCTCCTGCCGGCCGGGCCCGGCCGAGCCGCCGCTGACGGCGGAGCGGTCCGTGCGCCGCCCGTCCGGCGACTACGCGCGGCTGGCGGTGCTCTTCCGGCTGGTCACCGTGATCTCGGCGGGCGGGGTCGACGTCGACGAGGCCCACCGCCGGCTCGCGGCCGGGCTCCTGAACGGCCACCGCTACCCGGGGTGGCTGGTGGCGCTGTCCTGCGGCCTGCTCGCCGGGGCGGTGACGGTCCTGGTCGGCGGCCGCACCGACGCCCGCGCCGCCCTGGTGTTCGCCAGCGCCTTCGTCGCCGCCACGGTGGGCGACCGGCTCGCCGTGCTGGTGGCGCGTCACGACCTCCCGGAGTTCTACCAGTTCGTGCTGGCCGCGACTCCGGCCGCGCTGATCGGCATCCTGCTCTCCTTCAACGGCCTGCACCTGCGCGGCTCGGCGGTGATCACCGGCGGCCTGTACGCGCTGCTGCCCGGGTGGCGGCTGGTCGCCGCCGCGCAGGAGGGCCTCGCGGGCTTCTACCTCACGGCCGCCGCCCGCATCGTCGAGGCGCTGTACCTGATGACCGGCGTGGTGATCGGGGTGACGGCCGTGCTCTACGTCGGGATCAACCACGGCGCGGACCTCGCGGCCCGGGACCTCCCGGTCGGCGCGTCCAACCCGCCGCTCCAGCTCACGGCGGCCGTCCTGGTCACCCTGGCGTTCGCGGTGATGCTGAACACCGAGCCGGGCGCGCTGCCCGCGGTCATGCTGAACGGAACGGCCGGCTGGACGACGTACGACGTGCTGGTCCGCGCGGGCCAGCAGCCGATCGCCGCCGCCGTTCTGGCCGCCGGGCTGGTCGGTCTCTCCGGCCAGGTGATGGCCCGCCACCGGGGCAGTCCCGCGCTTCCGCACGTCACGGCGGCGCTCTGCCCGCTGCTGCCGGGCTCGGTGCTCTACTTCGCCCTGCTCGCGTTCGTCCGCGGTGACGCCGAGACCGGCCTGCGGGGCATGGCCCAGGCCTGCGCCATGGCCATGGCGCTCGCCATCGGCGTCAACCTCGGCCGTGAGGCCGCCCGCCTCTGCCTGCCGGCCCCGTCCCCGGCACCGCCCCCATCCGCGGCTCCTGCGCCCACCCCGGTCCCGCCCCCGTCCGCCCGCCGGCGCGCCCGGCGTGGCCGCCACCGCCGCTGAGCGACGAGCCCCCGGGCCCGTCGCCGCCTCACTACTGTCCGGATCCGGCGCATGCCGAATCAGCGACTTGAAAAATTCTTCATGTTCATACATGCTGGCGTGCCGTTGGACCGGCGCCGGGCTCCGTCGCGCCGGTGGGAACGAGGAGGAAGGAGGCGGGGTGAACGTCGCCGCGTCCGTTCCCGGACGGCTGCGTGCCGTCCTGCCGAACCGGGAGACCCTCGCCACCATGGGGCGTTCGCCCCGCAAGGACCTGATCGCCGGGCTGACGGTCGCCATCGTCGCGCTGCCCCTGGCGCTCGGCTTCGGCATCTCCTCCGGCGCGGGCGCCGAGGCGGGCCTGGCCACCGCCGTCGTCGCGGGCGCGCTCGCCGCCGTCTTCGGGGGTTCCAACCTCCAGGTCTCCGGACCGACCGGGGCGATGACCGTCGTCCTCGTCCCGATCGTCGCCCGCTACGGGACCGGCGGGGTGCTGACGGTCGGGCTGCTCGCCGGAGTGGTCCTCGTCCTGCTCGCGTTCGCCAGGGCCGGCCGGTGGATGGCGTACGTCCCGGTACCGGTGGTGGAGGGCTTCACCCTCGGGATCGCCGGGGTCATCGCCCTCCAGCAGGTACCCGGCGCGCTCGGAGTCGCCAAGCCGGACGGCGACAACCCCGCCGTCGTCGCGGCCGAGGCGGTGCGCGCCTTCGTCGGCACGCCGCACTGGGCGGCGCTCGCCGTGGCCCTCGCCGTGGCGGCGGTGATGCTGATCGGCGTCCGGATACGACCCGCCGTCCCGTTCTCGCTGGTCGCCGTCGTCGCCGCGACCCTCGCCGCCGCCGTCACCGACCTGCCGGTCGCCACCATCGGCCACCTGCCCGCCGGCCTCCCGGCGCCCTCGCTCGGCTTCCTCGACCTCTCCGCCGTCCCCGCCCTGCTGCCCTCCGCGCTCGCCGTCGCCGCGCTGGCCGCGCTGGAGTCCCTGATGTCCGCGACCGCCGCCGACGCGATGAGCGTCTCGGAGCGGCACGACGGCGACCGCGAGCTGTTCGGCCAGGGCCTGGCCAACCTGGCCGCACCGCTGTTCGGTGGCGTCGCCGCCACCGGCGCGATCGCCCGCACCGCCGTGAACGTCCGCTCCGGCGCCGTATCGCGCCTCGCCGCCCTCGTCCACGCCGCCGTCCTGGCGGTGATCGTGTTCGCCGCCGCCCCGCTGGTCGCCGGGATCCCGCTCGCGGCCCTCGCCGGGGTGCTGCTGGCCACCGCCGTGCGGATGGTCGAGGTGGGCTCGCTGCGGGCGCTCGCCCGGACCGGACGCGGCGAGGCCGCCGTCCTGCTGCTCACCGCCGCCGCCACCCTTGCCTTCGACCTGGTCACCGCCGTCGTGGTCGGCCTGCTCGTCTCCGGCGTCCTGGCGCTCGCCGCGGTCGCGCGGGCGGCCAGGGTCGAACAGGTCCCGCTGCACGCCGACCTGCCGCCGGCCGACCACCACGACGAGGAACAGGCGCTGCTCGCCGAGCACATCGTCGCCTACCGGATCGACGGGCCGCTGCTGTTCGCCGCCGCGCACCGCTTCCTGCTGGAGCTCACCGAGAGCGCCGAGGTCGACGTCGTCATCCTGCGGATGTCCCGGGTCAGCGTGATCGACGCCAGCGGCGCCACCGTGCTCGGTGACGCCATCGGCCGGCTGCGCCGCCGTGGCACGCTCGTCCTGGTCTCCGGCGTCCGGGACGAGCACCACCGCCCGCTGGACGCCCTCGGCGTCCTCGACGCGCCGCGCGCCGACGGCCACGTCTTCGCGACCACCCCCGAGGCGATCGCCCACGCCCGTGCCCATCTGCGCGCGCGGGGCGCCGTCACCGGACCCTCGGCCCTGACCTCGGGCACCACCACTCGAACGACTGGATAGTCTGATCACATGAGCGACAACCTCCCCGCCTGCCCCAAGTGCTCCGGCGAGTACACCTACGAGATGGACGCCCTCATGGTGTGCCCCGAGTGCGGCCACGAGTGGGACCCCGCCGCCGGCGGCGGCGAGGCCGCGTCCGGCGAGCGGGTCGTCAAGGACGCGGTCGGCAACGTGCTGAACGACGGCGACACCGTGACCGTCGTCAAGGCGCTCAAGGTCAAGGGCAGCGTCTCCGGCATCAAGGCCGGCACCAAGGTGCGCAACATCCGCCTGGTCGACGGCGTCGACGGCCACGACATCGACTGCCGCATCGAGGGCTTCGGCGCCATGCAGCTCAAGTCCAGCGTCGTCAAGAAGGCCTGAACCCCCGACCGGGGACGGTCAGCAGCGGTCGGCCGGGAACCTGGCGGTGATCGGCCCGCCCGGCCGCGCCCGCGCCAGCCACACCGGGCGGCTGCCCAGCTCGGCCACCGGCGGCGTGACGTAGAGCAGTCCCGGTTCCTCGCCGGGCTCGGCGGTGTCGTAGGCCCCGGCCACCACCAGCCGCAGCGCCGCGCACACCGCCCGGTCGGGATCGGCCGCCGCGCCCGCCGGGTCCAGCCGGGCCGCCAGTCCGAGCAGCGCCTCGCGCAGGGTGTCGGTGAGACGGGCGACGGGCGCCCCGTCCAGGGCGGGGTGG
>NZ_BAAAKJ010000238.1:17620-18433 GCF_039527695.1 Kitasatospora putterlickiae | reverse complement strand
GCGGCGGTGGTCCCCGGTGTGGTTGCGGTCACAGGAGTCATGCCGAGGACGCTAGGGCAGGCGTACGACAACGCCCGGTTCCGCCGGCGGCGGATCACCCACGGGCCAGCGGTCGCAGCCGCAACCGCTGCGGCCGCAGGACCGTGGTCAGCCTCGGCGGGCGGTCGTCCCCCCGCCGTCCCGGCACCGGGGCCGGGTGCCAGCGGGCGAGCACGGTGGCCAGCGCGATCGCGGCCTCGGTGCGGGCGTAGTCGGCGCCCAGGCACTGCCGGGGACCGTTGGCGAACCCGGCGAACCCCCAGCGCGGCAGGGCGGCGGCCCGCTCGGGCAGCCAGCGGTCGGGGTCGAAGACGGCCGGGTCGGCGAAGATCCGCGGATTGTGGTGCGCGACGTACGGGCTGAGCAGCACTTGAGCGCCGCGCGGCAGGACCCGCCCGCCGAGTTCGGTCTCGCGGGTGCAGGTGCGCAGCAGCACCCAGCCGGGTGGGCGCAGCCGCAGGGACTCGGTCAGCACCCGGGCGGTGCGGGGCAGTCGCGGCAGGTCGTCCCAGCGCGCGGGCCGGCCGTCCGGCAGCACCGCGTCGATCTCCGTCTGGACGGCGGCGAGCACCTCGGGGTGGGCCATCAGCAGCCGCAGCGTCCAGGAGAGCTGCGAGGCGGTGGTCTCGGTGCCGGCCAGCAGCATGGCGACGACCTGGTCGTGCAGTTCGGCGTCGGAGAGCGTCGAACCGTCCTCGTCGCGGGCGGCGACCAGCCCGGCCAGCAGGTCGGTGCGGCCCGGGCCGTGCGCCCGGTGGTCGCGCACCAGGTCGG
>NZ_BAAAKJ010000238.1:8041-17607 GCF_039527695.1 Kitasatospora putterlickiae | reverse complement strand
GTCCGCCGCAGGGTGCGGACCGCCGCCCGGTAGCCGGGCCCGGGGGGAAGCATCCAGAGCCGCCGCAGCGCGCCGGCGAACGCGGTCTCGAAGGCGTGCTGCAGCCGCTCGGCCAGCGCGTCCGGCACCTCGGTGCCGAGCAGGGTGCGGGTCACCACCCGCAGCGTGAAGCGGTAGCAGGCGGGGAAGACGTCCACCACCTCGCCGTGCCTCCAGGAGTCCGCCAGCAGGCCCGCCTCCCGGCTCATCACGGCGGCGTACGCGACCAGCCGCTCGGGCCGGAACTCCGGTTGCAGCATGCGGCGCTGGCGCCGGTGGTCGGCGTGGGCGCAGGTCGCCAGACCGTTGCCGAGGACCTCCCGGAACCGCCCGTAGACCGGCCCGCCCTTGTCGAAGACGCGGTCGTCGGCGTACACCTGCCGCAGCAGCTCCGGATGGCAGGGCACCACCATGCGGTACGGCCCCAGCCGGACCTCCACCAGGTCGCCGTACCGGTGCAGCCGCCCCAGGAAGCGCGCCGGGTCCAGCGCCAGCGCGGACAGGTGGCCGAGCACCGGCACCGCCCCGGGCGGCCCGCCGTGCACATAGGTCGTGGTCGCGGCATCCCGCGGTGACGAGGACACGGCAACAGGGTAGGCGCCACGGCGAGCGGCCGACAACCGGCGCGCGTTCAACCGTCCGCGCGCTCGGCCGGACGGGGGATCCCGGGTGATCGGGCCGAGAATTCCCGGTCCGTGCACGGAGTGCTGCGCGGGCTTCAGTTTGAAGCGGCGTTACCGTGCCTGAGCTGCTGGAATCCGGCATCCACCGCTTCGTGTCCGGATCTTCCGGATCTTTCGCGACGCCTTCCCGGGGCCGGAAATACACGTGGTCATTCGCATGCGACCGGTGCTAGCTTCCGTCTCGCCCCGATTCCTGCATGAGGGAGTAGAACCCATGGCATCGAACCGGCTCACGAAGGCGCTGGTGGGGATTCTCGCGGCCGCCACCCTCGGCATCGGCACCCTCGCCGGCGCCACCGCGGCCTCCGCGGCGCCCACCCCGCAGTCCCCCGCCCGCACCGTCGGCGTCCGTGCCGTCAACAACCTCGGCCTCACCACCGCCGAGGCCCAGAGCGTCCAGTGCTACGTCCGCGACGCCGGCTACGACCCGGGCGCCATCGACGGCCAGCTCGGCACCGCCAGCTGGAAGGCCTGGCAGAGCTTCCTCAACGAGCTGGGCTACAACGCCGGAACCGTCGACGGCGCGGTCGGCCCCAACACCATCCGCGCCCTCCAGCGCTTCCTCGTCGACCTCGGCTACGACACCGGCGGCATCGACGGCATCGCCGGATCGAAGACCAAGGCCGCCTGGAAGGCGTTCGCCCAGCTCGGCTGGTGCTGACCGACCGCCCTCCCCCTCGCGCCACAGCACGGAGTGGCCCGGGCCCGTCTCAGGAAGTCCCTGAGGCGGGCCCGCGTCGTTCGGCACCAACGGTCCGTCAGAACCGAGTTGAGTACCGGTACTCAGGCGAACGGGCCGCAGGGCCGGGCAGTATCGTCGGCATGACCAGTGATCAGCGGGGTGGGCCCGCGCGGAAGCGGACGTCGGTCCGACGGGTGGCCGTCGGGGTGGTGGGCGCGGGATGATCTGGGGATCCGGCGGACCGGCACGCGTCCCGCTGAGGGAGACCGGGGCGCCCCAGTGCCCGGCCCTCGCCCATGTGACGATCGGCGGCCGAGGCCCGGCCGGGGGTGACGGCGACCCCCCGGCCACCTGCGGGCCGGCGGAGACCGGGCCGTCACCCTGCCCGGGCACCCCTCTCCACCATCAGGCCGAGGGTGGCGAGCGCGGCTGTTCGCCGGGCTCCGCGCGTAGTGAAGGCCCCACCCGTGAATGCGGATGAGGCCTGGGACTTCCGTAGCAACGCTCGCTTGGGGGGAGTGGTAAACCCCTGCGGCTTATATCGATCTGACGATAAATGATATGACGGATCATCAGGTAAGCGGATGATTTTCGCGTTTCCTTTCATTCAATGAAAAGCCGGCAAAGGGGGGTTGTCGGGGCAATGCCGGGGAAAGGCTGGAAAGGCGCAGGCGGGCAGGAACGGGCTGTACGCTGGCAGCCGCCGTCCAGTAGGGAGTGTCCGGGAACGTGTTCGTGAAGATCTGTGGTCTCAGCACCGCCGTGGACGTCGCCGCCGCCGTGGAGGCCGGCGCCGACGCGATCGGGTTCGTGCTCACCGAGAGCCCGCGCCGGGTTTCGCCGGAGCTGGCGCGGGAACTCGCGGACGCGGTGCCCGAGAGCGTGCTGACGGTGGGCGTGTTCCGGGAGGAGCCGGCCGAGTACGTCAGGGCGGCCGTGCGCGCCACCGGGGTGCGGGCGGTGCAGTTGCACGGCAACCACCCGGCGGCCGCCTTCGCCGAGCTGTCCGACCTGGGCCTGCCGCTGATCAGGGCCACCTCGGCGGCAGCGGCGGCCGGAGCCGGCTGCGGGGACTTCGGCGAGGACCTGCTGCTGCTCGACGCGCCGGTGGCGGGGGCCGGGGAACCGTGGGACTGGTCCGCGCTGGGCGCGAAGCCACCGGCCGGGAAGTGGGTGCTGGCGGGCGGACTCAGCCCGGCGAACGTCGCCGCGGCGATCGAGGCCGCGCGGCCGTGGGGCGTGGACGTCTCCAGCGGCGTCGAGGTCCGGCGCGGGGTGAAGGACCCGGCGCTGATCGCGGAGTTCCTCCAGGCGGCCAAGTCCGCTTGAGGACGGGGCGCCGCGGCTCCCCGCGCCGGGCCGGGCCGCTCGGCCTACGGTGGAAGGACCCGGCCGAAGGGAGGCGGGCCGCATGTGCCGCTGGCTGGCCTATTCCGGTTCCCCGATCATGCTGGAGGAACTGCTCTACAAGCCCGCCCACTCGCTGATCGACCAGAGCCTGCACGCCCGGATGGGCGCGGAGACCACCAACGGCGACGGGTTCGGCATCGGCTGGTACCCCGACGACCACGGCGGGCCCGACCGCGTCGTCGAACCGGCGGTCTTCCGGGGAACCGGGCCCGCCTGGAGCGACCAGAACCTGCGCGAGCTGGCACGCTGCGTACGCTCACCGCTGTTCGTCGCCCACATCCGCGCCTCAACCGGCACGGCGGTGCAGCAGACCAACTGCCACCCCTTCCGCTACGAACGGTGGCTGTGGCTGCACAACGGGTCGATCCGCGACTACCCGAAGCTCAAGCGCGACCTGGTGCTCGCCGTCGACGCCTCGCTCTACCCGTACATCACGGGGTCCACCGACTCGGAGCTGATGTTCTTCCTGGCGCTCACCTTCGGGCTGCGGGACGACGTACCGGGCGCCGTCGAGCGCATGGCCGGCTTCGTCGAGACGACCGCCGCCCGCCACGGCGTCGCCGACCCCCTGCAGATGACGGTGGCCGTCTCCGAGGGCAAGCGCCTGTGGGCGTTCCGCTACTCAAGCGGACACGCCTCGCGCTCGCTGTTCTTCAGCACCAGCGTCCACGCGCTGCGCGCCCTGCACCCGGAGAACCCCGCCCTGCGGAAGGCCTCCGAGGAGACCCGCATCATCGTCTCCGAACCCCTGGGCGACCTCCCGGGGGCCTGGAACCCCGTCCCCGAGTCCTGCTACGCGGTCGTACAGGAGGGGCACGACGCGATCCGCCGGTTCAGTCCGCGCGGCGGCGCGGAATGACGTCTGGCGTTCGGGGCCGCCGTCTTCGACGTCGCCGCGTCATCGGCGGGCGGCCGCGAGCCGCTGGGGAGTAGGGCAGAATGTGCGGCGCCGGCGCTCGGAGGGGGCGGCGAGCCATCAGTGGGCGGGGGCGGGCAACGCGTGGGCACGGGCCGTTGGGCGGGCGTCGAGGCGGAGGTACTGGCGCTGCCAGGGGCGCGGCGGGGTGGGCGCGGGCCGAGCGCGCTGCGGATCCTGGGGCGGCAGCGGCGCGAGGAGAGTCATGAGAACTACCTGAGGTTCCTGCTCGATCCGCGCGAGGCCCACGGGCTGGACGCGAGGCTGCTCGGGGCGCTGCTGCGCCTGGCGGGCCTGCCGGAGACCGCCGACGATCCGCGCCTGGCCGGGGCGCGGGTGCACCGGCAGGTCCGCGGTGCGACCAGCCGCCCGGATCTGGTCGTCGTCAGCCCCGTCGCCTCGGTCGTGATCGAGCTGAAGGTCGACGCCGGCGAGGGCGAGGGGCAGACGGTCCGCCAGGGCGACGACTTCGCGGACCTGGCCAACCTGGTGCTGGTCTACCTCACCCCCACCGGCCGGGCGCCGACCGATCCGCGCTTCCGCCCGGTCGCCCTGCGCGACCTCGCGGGTGAACTCGCGCGGCTGCTCGCGGAGCCGACGCCCGGACCGGCGGCCCCGGGGCGCCGCCACGCCGACGACTACCTGAGTGACCTGGAGAGCACGGTGGGCATCAGCACGGACGACGACGACGCGGCCGGCTTCTGGGTCAAGCACGGTGCCACGCTGCTCGCGGCCCAGCAGTCGGCCCGGCGCCTCCTGAAGCACCTGCCGGTCCACACCCGCACCGCGCTCGGCGCCCTGGCCGCGGACCTCGGCCAGGACCTCGTCGTGACCTCCCGCGACTACACCGCCGTCGGCAGGAGCGGCCGCTACCCGGAGACGGCGGTCCTCCTCAGCCGGCCCCGGTGGATGGACGGTGACACACCGCTCCTCGGATTCGGCCTCGGCATCCGCCGCGACGCCGACGGCCACCCCGGCCCCGACCCGGACGAACCGAACCGCCGTCCCTTCCACGGTGTCTACTGCACCGACCCCGCGGTGCGGGAGGCGATCGGCAAGCGGTTCCTCTCCGACGGGTGGGGCGGCCACTGGGGATGGTGGAACCCACTGCCCCTCGCCGCCCAGCCGACCGGCACCGGCTTCCTCGCCCACAACGCCGCCACCGCCGCCGCCCTCGTGCGCGACACCTGGCACGAGCGCGCCACCACCGTAGACGCCCTCTGGTCCGAACGGGTGTGACGTCAGGTCAGGGGCGTGGTGACCACGCCTCGGCGCGCGGGGCCGGCCCAGGGCGCTACGCGACCCGGTAGCGGTACGACGGGCGGGCCGCCCTGGTGGACGGCCCGCCACGGGGGACCGTCAGTCGTCCTCGTTCTCGCCCTGGTCGTCGGCGCCGCCGTGGTGGTGGGCGGCGGGCTTGGCGAAGACCTGGGAGCCCTCGGTGGGCGGGGCGTCGGTGCCGGCCACCAGGTTGCCGCTGGTCGACTCGAAGACCACCGTGCGGCCCTTGGCGGACACGAAGGGCGCGTGCGAGGAGCCGTTGCCGAGCGAGCCGTCCGGGGCGGTGGAGACGCGCTCGGTCCGGCCGGTGCGCAGGTCCTGGCGGTAGACGTCCCAGCCGGGCCGCTGCGGGCCGGGGACCAGGTTGTCGGCGGCGGACTCGAAGTAGAGCCAGCGGTTGTCGGCGGTGATCGAGCCGTGGTCGGAGGAGCCGACCGAAGCGGTGCCCGGCAGGCCGCCGCTGACCTTCGTCACGACGCCCGTGGTCAGGTCCCGTACGTGGAGCACCGTGTGGTAGCGGTGGCCGCCGGTCGAGCCGCCGGGCTCGGGCAGGGTGTAGATCGCGCGCCGCCCGTCGGGGCTGATCGTCGCCTCGAAGCTGGAGTGGCCCACGGTGCCGTCGAGTCCCGTGCTCACGGGCGTCAGCTTCCCGGACCGGACGTCGTAGGTGTAGTAGACGGCGGACGTCGGATGGGAGAGGACCGACTCCGCCAGGCCCTTGGGGACGCTGCGGCGCGCGGCCTCGGCGGCGCTCGGGGTGAGGTCAGCCTCGGCGGTGGCGGGCGGCTGCTCCTCCGGCAGCAGGGCGGAGAGCGAGGAGAAGCCGATCGTGCGGCCGTCCGCGCTGATCGTCGGATGGAGCGAGAGGCTCTCGCCCGGCCGCCCGTTGGCGTCCCGGGAGATCAGCCGGGTGGTGTGGGTGCGGCGGTCGGTGAGGTAGACGTTGTACTTCCAGGTGTACGGCCTGGTCAGCGTGGGGTCGGTGGGCGTGGGGTCGGTGTCGTCCACGACCGTCGGATCCAGGTCGGTCCGGGAGGACACGAAGGCCACGTACCGCCCGTCCGCGCTGATCGAGGGCGCGTACGAGGTGTGGAACTCGTCGGTGTCCGTGTCGGCGACGCTGTCGCTGACCAGCTCGGTGCGCCCCGTCCAGCGGTCGCGGACGTACACCTCACCGCGCCCCGCCACCGGCAGGCCGGGCACCACGTTCTCGGCGTCGCTGTCGAAGGCGACGTAGCGGCCGTTGGCGTTGATCGCGACGTAGTCGGTGAAGCCGTTCAGCGGCTCGTCCGCGTCGGACAGGTTGACGCGCTCGGTGCGGCCGGTGCGCAGGTCCCTCACGAAGGCGTCACGCCAGAACTTCCCGGGCTGCTCCACCAGGTTGGTGGCCCAGGAGGTGAACAGGGCGTACCGGCCGTCGGCGCTGACGCCCCGGCTGAAGGACTGGTCGTCGGGCACGGCGCCGTTCAGACCGGTGCTGATCTGGACGGTGCCGCGCGGCAGCGGGCGGGCCTGGGCCGGGGCGGTGGCGGCGGTGGTGGCGATCAGCGCGGCCGCGGCCAGGACACCGCCGCCGACGAGCCACCGCTCGCGGGTCGTGCGGGTGGTACGTGGCATGACGTCTTCCCCTCTGCTCGCCCGGCCGGGCTCCCTCCCGGCGGCGGGCCTTGCGGGCAAGCCAATCCCCGCGAGGCCCGGTGGTCAACGCCCGCCGGCGTTCGGCGGCGGAAAATACGTCAACGGTCCTATGCGCCGAGGCCCGGCGGCCGATGTCACAACGACCTCCCCTGTCCAGTCATAGAGGGGAGAGCGAGCGAACAGCGCACCGCGTGGCACGGAGGGAACCTCATGAACTGGCGTGAGTCGGCCCGGTGTCGAGGCACGGACCCCGAACTCTTCTTCCCCATCGGGAGCGGCACCAGCCTCCCGACCCTCGCGCAGAACGACGCGGCCAAGGCCGTCTGCGGTCGGTGCCCGGTGTCGCGGCAGTGCCTGGAGTGGGCGCTGAAGGCGCCCGTCGAGGGAGTCTGGGGCGGGACGACGGAGGCGGAACGCCGCGTCATGCGACGTCGCCGGGCCTAGCGTCCGCCTTCAAACCCCCGCCTGCCGGGCGGGCGACGGGGGTTGAAGACGGACCCCAGGGGGAGGGGGCGGACCGGCGGACCGGAGACGGGGCGTCAGCTCATGAACCGGGCGCAGCCGCTCGCGTACACCCACTCGTGGGAGGAGATGCTGTCGTTCATGTTCTGGCCGGTGGTGTAGTAGTTCCGGGAGAGGTCGTCGACGTAGAGCTCGGACCGCTTGAGACAGTTGTACCCGGAGGCCCAGGCGGCGCCACCGCCGGCCAGCCGGTAGAACGCGACCACGTCCTTGCCGCCGGCGTAGCCGGTGTTCATCACCGAGCCGGCGGAGTTGTCGTCGGAACCCTGGAACGGGCCGTCGCCGTCCCCCCAGTTGGCGTCGTTGCCGGCGGCCGTGCCGAGGAGCGTGCCGGAGCAGTCCCGGTCGCTCCAGGCGCGGACGTTGCCGTCCGTGCCGTACTGGTTGTACCGGGCGTCGCAGGTGGCGCCCGCGATGGCCGTCGCGCCGGCCGGGGCGGCGTCCGCCGTGCCGACCGGGAGGGCGAGGCCGAGGACCGTCAGGCCCGCGGCGGTGGTGATGAACAGCTTGCGCATGGTGGGTTCCCTTCCGAACGTCTTCTTCCCTCGCGGTGTCCGGGACGGGCCCGGCACACCGCCCCGCGGCCCTGTGCCGCGGGAGTCATGGGGGTGGTGCGCGGGGCTCAGGGGGAGCGGTCGACGACCTCGCGGGCCCGCTCCACCGCGGCCCGCCGCAACCGGTCGTAGGTGTCCAGCTCGCCGCCGTAGCGGTCCCGCAGCCCGGCCCGGTACTCCTCCTCCAACTCGCGGGCGACGGACCCGAACCCGCTGCGCCGCGCGCACTCGGCCTCGGCCACCGCCAGACGCACCTCCGCCGCGAAGGCCTCGTCCGGCGCGAGGCCCGCCGTGAGCCGGGGAAGGTCCGCACGGGCCGACCCCGGCTCCTGGTACGGGTGGCCCGCCTCGCCCATGCACCGTGCCCACCGCTGCCGCGCCTCGGTGAAGCGCTCGTCCCGCACCAGCCGCGGTACGTACAGCGGAGTGAGGTTCAGGGCGGTCTTCTCGACCTTGAACCACGTCTCCCGGGGACCGTAGAGCCGCCGCTGCGCCTCGGCCTCGCAGCCGCCGAGCCGGCTGCGGACCGTCCCCGCGTCGCCGGGCAGCTGCGCCGAGAGCACGGGCGTGTCCGGTCCGCCGCTGAGTGCCGCGGTGTACTCGGCGCGCTCCTCGTCGGTGAGTCCCCGCTGGTGGGCGGCGTTGGGGTTGTTGGCCCGCGCGAGGTCGTCCCGCGCGGTGATCCGGCTGCCGTAACCGTGGGTGCCCGCCCAGCGGACGTCGTCCAGGACGTAGCCGAGCGGCCGGAGCTCCTCCGGGTCCACGGCCGGCTCCACCCAGTACGGCAGACCGTGCCCGCCCATGCACTCCTTGATGAGGAGCTGTTCGGCGCGGGAGAGCAGCAGCTGATCGGCCTCGGTGAGCCGGTCCTCGGGCCCGGTACCGACCCGGGCGGCGGTGGCGGCGACGGGCGGTGGGTGAGGCGGGTCCGCCGACCGGGTGACGACGGACGCCGCCGCCAGTGTGCCGAGCGCCGCCACCGCCGTGGCGGCGCTCAGCGCGATGCGAACGGGACGCATGCGGACCTCCTCCGGGTGCGCGGGAATCTCCGACAGGACGTGGTGCGGCGAAGAGCCGGCCCGCCCTGTGCCGGACGGTCGCCGGGTGCCGTGACCTCAGTCTTCGTGGCCCGCCGGTTGTCAGGCAGGCCCCTTCCGCCGTACCGGACAATCCCGTCCACGGTTCGGCGACGTCTTGCCCGGGCCCTCCGCCGCTGCTTAGCGTGGACGCGGCGGGAGCGATCGCCGCCGACGGGGGACGACGGGGAACGCCGGGGGGTTCGCGTTGGGGCGCCGGGAGAAGGAGATCGACCCCGCGGACGGCCCGGTGGCCGAGTTCGCGCACGGGCTGCGCACGCTGCGCCAGGAGGCCGGCGGCCCCACCTACCGCCGACTCGCCGCCCGCGCCGGCTACTCGGCGACCACCCTCGCCCAGGCCGCCGACGGCGCCCGGCTGCCCTCACTCCCCGTCGTGCTCGCCTACGTCGGCGCGTGCGGCGGTGACCTCGCCGACTGGGAACGGCGCTGGCACACGGTCTCCAGATCGGCCGCGGACCGACGGGCGGCCGAGCAGGCCGACGCGGACGACGACGCCGCGCCCTACCGGGGCCTCGCCCGCTTCGACCCCGCCGACCACGACCTGTTCTTCGGCCGGGACCGGCCGGTGGCCCACCTGCTCCAGCTGGTGCGCGAGCGCCGCCTCGTCGTCCTGGTCGGGCCCTCCGGCAGCGGCAAGTCCTCACTGCTGCGGGCCGGCCTGGTGCCGCGCCTGCGGGACGAGCCACCGCCGCACCGGCCGGCGGGCGTCCGCATCCTGACGCCCGGCCCGCAGCCCGCCCGCAC
>NZ_BAAAKJ010000238.1:0-8029 GCF_039527695.1 Kitasatospora putterlickiae | reverse complement strand
CCGCGAACCGGCCGCCGCCGAGGGGGCGGTGATCGTGGTCGACCAGTTCGAGGAGGTGTTCACCCTCTGCACCGATCAGGACGAACGCGCCCGCTTCCTGGACCTCCTGCTCGCCGTCACCGTTCCGAGGCCGAACGGCCAGGCACCGGATCCGACGAACCCGGCCGCTTCGCCGCCGTCCCCGCGCGGCCCCCGCGTCGTCCTCGCCGTCCGGGCGGACTTCTTCGGACACTGCGCCACCCACCTCGCGCTCGCCGAGGCGTTCCAGGGAGCCGTCCAACTCGTCACCCCGATGACCCCCGACGAACTGCGCGAGGCCGTCGTCAAACCCGCCGCGACGGCGAACCTGATCGTGGAACGCGCCCTGACCGCCCGGATCGTGCGCGAGGTCGGCGACGAGCCGGGCGGACTTCCGCTGATGTCGCACGCCCTGCTGGAGACCTGGCGCCGCCGCCAGGGCCGGGCACTCACCGAGGCCGCGTACGAGGCGGCCGGCGGCATCCACGGCGCGATCGCCCGGACCGCCGAGGAACTCTACGAGCGGTTCGGCCCCGCCGAGGCCGACGCCGCGCGCCGGATCCTGCTGCGGCTCGTCGCCCCCGGACGCGGCACCCAGGACACCCGGCGCCCCACCGCGCACGCCGAGTTGACGGCGGGAGGGACGCCCGAGACCGGCCGCGTGCTGGAGCGACTGGCGCGCGCCCGACTGATCACCCTGGAGGAGTCCGTCGTCGACCTGGCCCACGAGGCCCTTCTCACCGCCTGGCCCCGACTTCTGGCGTGGATCGGCGAGGACCGGGAACTGCTCCACGCCCAGCGCCACCTCACCGAGGCCGCCGAGAACTGGCGGTCCCTCGGCCGCGACCCCGGCGCCCTCTACCGGGGACTGCGCCTGGACACCGCCGAGGCGCACTTCGGCGGCCCCGGCGCGCAGGACGGCCTCACCCCGCTGGAACGCGAGTTCCTGGCCGCCGCCCGGGCCGACCGCACCCGCGACCGGCGCCACCGCCGAGGCCGGACCGTGGCGCTCAGCCTGCTGCTGGTGATCGCGCTGGTCGCCGGACTGGCCGCCTGGCAGCAGAACCGGGCCGCCGAGCGCCGCCGGATCGAGGCCGAGGCCCGCCGAATCGCCTCCGTCGCCGCCAGCCTGCGCGCCACCGACCCGGTCACCGCGATGCGTCTGGGCCTGGCGGCCTGGCGGCTCGCGGACCTGCCGGAGAGCCGCTCGGCGGTCCTGGCCGCCATGGCCCAGCCCGACCAGGACGTCTTCACCGACCCCCAGAACGGCGCGGACACCCGGCGCAGGCTCAGCGACGACGGCCGCACACTGATCAGCGTCGGTGCCGAGGAGGTGGTGACCTGGGACCTCGACACCCACCGCCGGACCGCCACCCGGCCGGGCCTGGGAGCGGAGGTGAGGGCCGCCGCGACGCCGCGCAACGACAGCACCACGCTGGCCCACCACGCCGAGGACGGGTCGGTGAGCCTCCGGGATCTCTCCACCGGCCGCCAGGACCCGCTCACCGGCCCGGTGAAGGACGGAGCCGAGTCGGACGGCCGGTACATCGTCGTGTACGACCACACCGACGACGAGTACACGGCGCGGGTCTGGAACCTCGCCGATCGCCGACCCGTCCTGGACCTGCGGGCGCCGCGCGATCCGACGCGCCCGGACGTCGGCACGGTGTCGACGCGGATGTCGGAGACGACGACGCGATCGGTCGAACACCGGATGGAGGACCTGGCGGCACCGGACGTGGCCCTGAGCCCGGACGGACGGACGGCGGCGTTCTGCGTCCCCGACGGCCCCCTCCAGCTGTGGGACCTCGTCGGCCTCCGCCGGATCGACGCCCCGTGGGCACCGACCCCCTCCCGGCTGGAGTGCTCCGACGAGCGCGTCTCCTTCTCGCCCGACGGCCGGCTGATGGTCCTGGCCGCCGAACGCGGGGTGCGGTGGTGGGACATCGCCTCGGGCGTCGAACTGCCGTCGATCAGGCTCCGGAGCGTGCAGGAGATCGCCTTCAGCGCCGACGGGCGATTCCTGGCGACGGCCACCACGAACAGCCTGCTCCTCTGGAGGACGGACTCCCCGGACGGCCCGGTCTTCAGCTACAACACGTCGGGTGAAGCGCTCACCGAGCTGCGGATCGATCCCGCCAGGGGCCTGATCCGCTACCTCGGAGGCCTGGCGGCCGGGCAGGGCACCACGGTCCACACCCTCGACATGCGGACCGCCGTGGCGGACGGCTGGCGGCGGGAGGAGACACCCGTGGCACGGTTCAGTCCCGACGGGACACTGCTCGCCACCGTGGCCCCGCCGGCCGGGCACAGCGTCGAGGACGGCGGCGCGGGGCTGCGGATCCTGGACGGAAGGACCGGCGACCCCGTCGCCGAACTGCCCGTCGAGCCCTGCCCCTCACCCTGTTCCCCCCTCCTGGACTTCAGCGTCGACGGGACGCTCCTCGCCCACGTCGTCGGCATGCCTCGATCACCGGGCGACGGCCCGCCACCGGTGCGGCTCTGGGACACGGTGCGGCGGCGGCCGCGCGGCAGCCTCGACCCGCGGGGAGGCTTCGCACTCCGCCGACCGGCCTCGGCCGCCATCGGCCCGGCCGGCCGGTGGGCGGTGCTCACCGGTCCCGCACGGGACGGCTCGTTCCGGGACCTGCGCGGCGAGGCGTCACCGGCCGTGGTGCTCCCCGAGGTCGGCGGCTCACGCACAGCGGTACGCCCGGACGGCGGACTGCTGGTCACGTCGACGGGGAAGGTGCTGGACATGTCGGCGGAGCCGCCGGCAGCCATCGCGTCGGGCCCCGGGCCGTCGGACGTCCTGGAGTTCAACGCGGACGGCACGCTGCTGGCCACGGGCGACAGTACCGGGGCCGTCGTCCTCTGGGACGGCCAGGTGAAGCGGCGCGTGGGGACCCTGGCCCGCGCGGTGCCGGAGTCGCCCGGGCCGGTCACGGCCCTGGCGTTCTCCCGTGACAGCCGCACGCTCGCCGTCGCGACCCTGGACGGCTCGGTCCAGCTCTGGGACCTCGCCGCCAACCAGCCGATCGGCCTTCCGCTCCCGTCCGCCGGGGACACCGCGCACGCGCTCGCCTTCAGCCCCGACGGCACCACCCTCCACGCCTCCGGCCGGCACGTCCCCCTGCAGCGCCTCGCGATCAGCCCGGCCGCCGCCGCCGACCACACCTGCCGCCGCGCCGGAGGCAGCCTGACCGCCGAGGAGTGGAGGACCCACCTCCCCGGCACCCCCCACCGCCCGACCTGCCCCTGACCCGTCGCTGACGAAGACGCCCGGCCGGGGGGCGAATTGATCGACATCGCCTTCGACGGCCGCCTGTCAGCCGGACGGGCATGAGCCCAACCGGCCCACACCCCACACCAAGATCAACACCTGGCCCAAACGGGTGCCGTACACCGAAATCCTGATAGTCCCGACGGTCGGCGGGCCGTCGGCGTGCGCCGCTCCTTCGCCCGTGGTGGCGGGGTTCGGCCAGACTGGGGGCATGAGTGAGCGATCTTTGAGCGCGGGGGCGAACGTTCCGGTCGGGGCGGCTGTTGTGCGGGTGGAGCTCGGTTGGGTGGCCGGGGCCGGGGGGCCCGATGTCGACGCGTCGGCCGTGCTGCTGGGGGCGGATGGACGGGTCCGTGGGGATGGGGACCTGGTGTTCTACAACCAGCCGCGGCATGCCTCGGGCGCGGTGAGGCACCAGGGGAAGGTGGACGGCGGGGGCGGGACCGTGGTGGACCGGGTCGTGGTGGATCTGGTGGGGGTGGAGGCGGGGGTGGAGCGGATCGTGCTGGCCGCTTCGGCGGACGGGGGTGTGTTCGGGCAGGTGCGGGGGCTGGTGCTGCGGCTGGTGGACGTGGGGACGGAGGGCGAGGTGGCCCGTTTCGAGATGGCGGGCGGGCCGGAGACCGTGTTCCTCGGCGGGGAGTTGTACCGGCGGGGCGGGGGGTGGAGGTTCCGGGCGGTGGGGCAGGGGTACGCCTCGGGGCTGGCCGGGCTGGCCACCGACTTCGGGGTCACGGTGGAGGAGGAGGGGGAGCGGGAGGTGGAGGAGGAGCGGCTTCCGGCGGAGATGCGGGAGCGGTTGTCGCTGCGCAAGCGGCAGGTGGCGGTGAGTCTGGAGAAGCACGGTGCCGCCGGGATCGTCGCGCGGGTGGTCCTGGTGCTGGACGCCTCGGGGTCCATGTCGGGGCTGTATGCCAGGGGTGTGGTGGCCGATGTGGTGGAGCGGATGGCCGCGGTGGCGGCGCAGCTGGACGACGACGGGGCCATGCAGGCGTGGACGTTCGCGTCGAACCCGGCGCGGCTGCCCGATCTGCGGGTGGGGGAGCTGCCCGGCTGGATGCGGCACGTCAAGGTCGGGCAGCTGGGCGGACTGTTCGGGCGCCGGCGGAGGCGCTCCGCGCTGCCGGAGGGCGAGGTCGACATGAAGGCGGTCGGCGTGGGCAACGAGGAGCAGAAGGTCATCGCCGAGGTCCGGGAGTTCGTGCGCGGCGATCCGGCGGCGGCGCCCACGCTGGTGCTGTTCTTCTCCGACGGCGGGGTCTACCGCAACGCGGAGATCGAGCGCGAGCTGCGGGCGGCCGTGGAGGAGCCGGTGTTCTGGCAGTTCGTGGGCCTGGGGCGCGCTGATTACGGGGTGTTGCAGCGCTTCGACGAACTGCCCGGACGGCGCGTCGACAACGTGGGGTTCTTCTCGGTGGACGACATCAGCACGCTGCCCGATCCCGAGTTGTACGACCGCCTGCTCTCCCAGTTCCCCCGCTGGATCACGGCCGCCCGGCGGGCCGGCATTCTGCCTCCGGAGTAGGGGAAGAGGGGGAGGAAGGGGAGAGCCAGCCGAGGGCTTCCAGGGCGGTGTGGATGGCGGCGGCGCCGGGCCGGTCGGGGCGGTGCACCCGGGGGTCCCCGGCGAGGGCGGCGAGCAGGGCGGGTTCGGCGCCGCCGACCACCACCGCGTGCGCGCCGAGCCGGTACAGCGAGAGGTCGTTGAGGGAGTCGCTGGCGACCAGGATCTCTTCGGGCCGCCAGCCGAGCCGGCCGGCCAGGGCGCGCAGGGCGTTGCCCTTGGACGCCCGGGGCGGCAGGACGTCGAAGTAGCGGTCCCCGGAGTACACCCAGGCGCAGCCGAGGGCCTCGACGGCGGCGGTGAGTTCGCCGGTCAGGTGCCGTGGCGCCAGGCGGTAGGAGCAGCGGCCGTCCTGGACGACGTCGTCCTGGTAGGCGAGGTCCGGGAAGCGGCGCAGCGCGGCGCGCACGCGGTCCGCTCCCGGCCAGCCGGCCCGCAACTGTTCCCGCAGCCCGTCCACGGAGGTGAGGTCCGTGCCGTCGACGACGGTGGCGCCGACGTCGGCGATGATCCACCGAGGCCGTGGGACGAGCGGGTCGGCCAGGACCTCCTGGACCGAGGCGAGACCCCGGCCGGTGGCGAAGACCGGGGTCACCTCGGGACGGCGGAGCAGCGCGTCCCGCAGTCGCCGCCGCTGCTCCGGGCTGCCGCCGAGCAGGGTGCCGTCCAGATCGGTGACCAGAATTCTCGACACCGGAGGAAGCTAGCACGATCACGGGCCGTGGTGAAGTGGTCACCCTCCCTGACGGAGCGACAGCGGGCGCAGGTCGGTCCAGTGGGCGTCGACCCAGGACTCGCAGGCGGCCTCGGTGCCGGTGAAGCCGGCGGGGCGCCAGCCGTCCGGGGCGGGGAGACCGGCGGGGTGGAGGGCGTGCTGCTCCTCGTCGTTGACCAGCACGGTCCAGGGGGTGTCGGACACGGGGGCTCCAGAGTGGGGAGGAGGGGGCGGTGGTCAGCGGAAGCCGCCGTCGATGCGGACGACCTCGCCGGTGAGGTAGGACGCCCGGTCCGAGAGGAGGAAGGAGACCAGGTCGGCGACCTCCTCGGGCCGGCCGAGGCGGCGCAGCGCGACCTGGTCCAGGGACCGCTCGACGGCCTCCTCCGGGAGGTCGGCGACCAGGTCGGTGTCGATGTAGCCGGGGGCGACCGCATTGGCGCGGATGCCGTAGCGGCCGACCTCCTGGGCGAGCGAGCGGGTGAAGCCGATGATGCCGGCCTTGGTCGCCGCGTAGTTGGTCTGGCCGGGGTTGCCGCAGACCCCGGCGACCGAGGAGAGGGTGACGATGGCGCCGTGGCGGCGCAGCGCCATGCCGTCGATCACCGCGCGGCAGACGTGGTAGACGCCGCTGAGGTTGACCTGGAGGACGTCCTGCCAGTCCTGGTCCTCCATCAGCAGCAGCGGGGTGTCGCGCAGGATCGCCGCCGAGGCGACCAGCGCGGTGACCGGGCCCAGGGCGTCCTCGGCGCCGTCGACCAGCTCGCGGACGGCGGCGGCGTCGGCGACGTCGGTGCGGCGGACGTAGACGGCCCGGCCGAGGTCCCGCAGCTCCTTCTCCAGGGTGCGGGCCGCCTCGGCGTCGGCGCTGTAGCACAGGGCTACGTCGTAGCCGTCCTCGGCGAGCCGCAGGGCGGTGGCGCGGCCGATGCCTCGGGTGCCGCCGGTGATCAGCGCGACGGGGGTGGTCGTGCGGTTCATGGCCTGCCTTTCGGATGGGGGCGTGGGAAGGGCGCCCGGGGGCGTGGCCGGCTACGCCGGGCGCTGCCGCACGCGGCGGCGCAGCTCGGTGAGCGGCAGGTCGGGGTGACGGGTCAGCAGGTCCAGGACGAACGGCCACTGACGGGCCATGGCGGCCATCGAGCGCGGGTCGATCCGTTCCGGCGAGTACAGCCACAGGCCGCGCAGCCCGGCGTCCGACTCGTGCATCATCAGGTAGAGGTCGGCGTTGTGCGGGCGCATCTCGGTGATCAGCTCCGGGATCACCTCGGCGTCGCCGACGTTGAGGTTCAGCGGCGCCGCGCTCAGGCCGTGCAGGTCCAGCGGCTCGCCCGCGACGTTCAGCAGGTTGAACAGCAGCCGCAGCGGGTTGCGGTCCTCCCCGGCGTCCCGGCGCAGCCACCGCAGCGGGACCTCCTGGTGCAGATGGGCGTCCAGGACCCCCGCGCGCACGGCGGCGACCAGGTCGCGGACGGTGGCGTCCTCGGCCGGGCGGGGGCGGACCACCACCGGGTTGATGAAGAAGCCGATCATCTGCTCGGTCTGCGGGTGCTCCCGGCCCGCCAGCGGGAAGCCGACCGCGAGATCGTTGTCGCTGTCCGCGTAGCTCTGCAGCAGCAGGTGGAAGGCGGAGAGCAGCAGCATGAACAGGGTGGTGCCCTCGCGCCGCGCGGCCTCCTTCAGCGCCGCGGTGACCGCCGGCTCCAGGACGAAGCCGCTGGTGTAACCCTCGACCTCGCCGGTCCTCTGGTGCTCGGGCGCCTCGAAGCGGGGCAGCGCCGGGAGGTCGGCCAGCAGCCGCTCCCAGTGGGCGACGTGCTCGTCGAGCTCGCCGTCGGCCAGCCGCCGCCGCTGCCAGGCCGCCCAGTCCGGGTACTGGACGGCGGGCTCGGGCATCCGGGGCTCACGGCCCAGCACCCGGGCGGCGTACAGCTCCCGCAGTTCGCGGCCGAGCAGCGCGTAGGACCACAGGTCGACCACGATGTGGTGCAGCACCAGCACCAGCACCCAGGTGTCCGGGCCGGTGGCGACCAGGGTGGCACGCACCAGCGGGCCCTCGGCGAGCCGGAACGGGCGGTCCACCTCGGCGGCGACGAGGCGGCGCAGCGCCTCGGTCCTGGTCGACTCGGGCTCGCCGCGCAGGTCCGCGGTGGCCAGCGGCCAGCCGCCGACCGGGTCGGTCAGCTGGTGCCAGGAGCCGGCGCCGTCCTCGACGATCCGGGTCCGCAGCGCCTCGTGGCGGGCCACGATCGCGTCCAGGGCGTGGCGCAGCGCGGCCGGGTCGAGCGTGCCGGTCAGGACCGTGGCGGTGATGACGTTGTGGTGCGGGGCCTCCGGGTCGACGGGCTGGTGCATGATGTCCAGCTGGGCGAAGGAGAGCGGCACGCGCCGGCCGCGCTCGGCCTGCGGCACGGTGCCGACGCGCCGCGCCGGGCGGGCCGGGCGGGCC
>NZ_BAAAKJ010000237.1:0-6207 GCF_039527695.1 Kitasatospora putterlickiae | reverse complement strand
CCGGCGGCGAGCAGACCCACCACGGGCAGTGCGGCGATCGCCCCGCCCGCGATGGCCAGGCGGGTGCCCCGGCGCCGTGCGGGCGGGCCGGGGCGGTCGGCGGCCGGGGTGTTCTCGGAACGGAGGCTCATGCGGCTCCTCTCGACGAACGGGACGGTCGACCAGCCGACGATAGGGCCGCCACCATCGTCCGGACAACCGGCGACGGCCTGTCCGACGTGCGTGGACGGCCCGGTGACGGACCGTCCACGCACCCCGGTTCCCAGCACGTCCCGGGCCTCAGCGCACCCGGGCCTCAGCGCACCCGGGTCGAGAACAGCCGGGCCGACCAGAACACCGCGGCCACCGTCATCAGGGCGACCACCAGCAGGCCCTGCCAGACCACGTTGTCCCCGACATGACCCGAGAACAGCGAACGCATGCCCTCCACGGCCCAGTAGAAGGGGTTCCACTTGGCCATCGTCTGCAGCCACATCGGTGCCAGCGCCAGCGGCAGCAGCGTGCCCGACAGCAGCGCGATCGGCTGGGCGACGGTGTTCACCACCGGCGCCATCGCCTCGTCGGCGGGCAGTACCAGGGCGATCCCGTAGGAGAGCGCCGAGGTCATCAGCGCGAGCAGGCCCATCAGCAGGAAGGCGAGCAGCAGGTTCACCGGACCGACCCGCAGGCCGAACGGCAGCGCGAGCAGGGTGATGATCACCGCCTGGACGAGCAGCGCGACCATCTCGCGCAGCGCCCGGCCGAGCAGCAGGGCGAGCCGGCTGACCGGGGTGACCCGGGCCCGCTCGATGATCCCGGCCCGCAGCTCGCCGAGCAGGCTGAAGCCGGTGTACAGGCCGCCGAAGATGCACAGCACCGCCAACAGGCCGGGTACGTAGATCTGGTAGGCCTCGGCGTAGCTGTGCGCACCCATCGGCTCCAGCACCCGCTTGAGCAGCGGTGCGAAGAGCAACAGGTAGAAGATCGGCTGGATCACCCCGACGGCGATCCAGATCGGTGTCCGCCACATCAGCAGCAACTGGCGCTGGAAGACCAGCCAGGTGTCGCGGGCGAGCTTCATGGGCCCCTCCCAGGGGATCCGGAGGTGCGGTCAGGACTGCTCGATGGAGCGGCCGGTACGGGCCAGGAACACGTCGTCCAGGCTGGGCCGCTGCAACTGCACGGTGCCGGTGACGACACCGGCCGCGTCCAGGGTGCGCAGCAGCCGCGGCACGGCGGCGGCGCCGTCGTCCAGGTAGAGCCGCACACCGTCGTCGCCGCTCAGCTCCAGGCGGTGCAGGTCCGGCAGGTCGGGCTGCTCGCGCAGTGCCTTGGCGGCCCGCTCGGCCTCGCCGGCGCCGAGGCCGATGAGCACGACGTCGCCGGAGATCTCGCGCTTGAGCGTCTCGGGCGTGCCCTCGGCGACGATGCCGCCGTGGTCGACGATGGAGACGCGGTCGCAGAGCGCGTCGGCCTCGTCGAGGTAGTGGGTGGTGACGACGACGGTCATGCCCTCGCCGCGCAGCCTCCGGATCTCGGCCCAGACGTGGCCGCGGCTGGCCGGGTCGAGGCCGACCGTGGGCTCGTCGAGGAACAGCACCTTCGGCGCGTGGATGACGCCGAGCGCGATGTCCAGCCGGCGGCGCTGGCCGCCGGAGTAGGTGCGGCACGGCCGGTCGCCGAACTCGGTGAGCTCGAAGGCCTTGAGCGCCTCCTCGGCGCGGCTCAGCGCCTCGGCCTTGCTCTTGCCGTGCATCCGCGCCTGCATCACGAGTTCCTCGCGGGCGGTGACGGCGTCGGTGGTGCCGCCGCCCTGGGCGACGTAGCCGATCCGGCCGCGCACCTCCGCGGGGTCGGCGAACAGGTCGGCGCCGGCGATCCTCGCCTCGCCGCCGTCGGGGCGGATCAGGGTCGCGAGCATCCGCAGGGTGGTGGTCTTTCCGGCGCCGTTGGGGCCGAGGAAACCGACGATCTCACCCGGCTGGACGGCCAGGTCGATGCCTCGGACCGCGTCCACGGGGGGCTGGCCGCGTTTCTTGGAAGGGTAGGACTTTCTCAGCCCCTTGGTCTCGATCAACCAGAACTCCCGTGCGGGGATGGGTTGCCGGGGCGCCGGGAAGGCGGCGCGCGGGGCACCTGGGAAGTGGTGCTCCGGGCCACCCTAGAGTCTTCGGCACCCCGGAAACAATGGCCTAGACCAGTGGATTGACCAATGGTTTGGCCCGGAGGGCACCCGTCGCGACCAGTGCCTCCACCCGATCGGCGGCCGTCACGGCCCCGCCGCCGGCCAGCAGCTCGGCCCCGACCCGGGCGGCCGCCGCCCGGTAGCCGGGCTCCTCCAGGACGCCGCGCAGCGCCGCGCCGAGGTGATCGGGCGTCACCCTCGCGAACGGCACCCGCAGCCCGGCCCCGGCGGCGCCCACCTGCGCCGCCACGATCGGCTGGTCGTGCCGGATCGGTGCCGTGACCAGCGGCAGTCCGTGGACCAGCGCCTCGCCGACGGTGTTCATCCCGCCGTGGCAGAGCACCGCGTCCAGCGCCCCGCGCCGCATCAGCTCCAGCAGCGGGGCCCGGTCCACCGCCACCGCGCCGGCCGGAAGCGCGGGCAGCAGCTCGCCCGGCGCCGCGAACACCGCCTGCACGCCGGGCCCGGCCGACTCCAGCGCCCGCGCCGCCCGGGCGAGGAAGTCCGCGCCCAGCTCGCCGGAGAGGGTTCCCATGGTGACCAGCACCCGCCGGCGGTCCGGCGCCAGCAGCTCCCAGGGGAACGCCGGATCGGCCGGGCGGTCCGCCAGCACCGGCCCCACCAGGGCGTACTGCGCCGGCAGCGCCTCGGCGCCGGTCGGCTCCGCCCCGGTCAGCGCCGGGCCGGTGAGCGCGGGGCCGGTGAAGGCGAGCACCAGCGCGGGGGAGAACCGCGGGTCCAGGTACTCCTCCTCGGGCAGCCCGGCCCGCCGCCACAGCCCCTGGAGCAGGCCGGTCATCCACTGCTCGACCAGCGGCAGCCCCCGGAACGGCCGCCCCAGTTCCATCGCGCCGGGCGCCAGGGTGCCCCAGGGCAGCCGGTGGCGGTGCGCCACCAGCGCCCCGGCCGGCGTGTGCTGGTCCACCAGCAGCGCGTCCGGCCGGTACTCGCGCACCGCCGCGTCCAGCGCCTTCGCGGTGAACCGCGCGTACGGGACGATGAAGCCCTCCCACAGCGAGCGGACGGCGGCCAGCCCGTGCCCGCCCTGGGCCCGGAAGGCCCGGGTGCCGGTGCCGAACACCGTCGCGTCCGGCCCCAGCAGCGGGCGCAGCGCCGACTCGGTGCCGGTCCAGGCCACCTCGTGGCCGCGCGCGACCAGCTCGCGGGCCAGGCCCACGGTCGGGTTGACGTGCCCGGTCAGCGGCGGGACCACCAGCAGGAAGCGGCTCATCGGGCGTCCTCCGCGGGCAGCAGTCGCTCGACGTCGGCGACGGTCAGCGCCTCAAGACCGGCCAGGTCGAGCCCGGCCCGCAGCCCGGCGAGGTCCACCGACGGGCCGAAGGCCCGGCGCAGGCCCTCGTGCAGCGCGGCGATCTCGGTCTCGTCGAGCAGCAGGTCCCCGTCCAGCCGGGCCTGCGGGGTCACCCGCGCGGCCCAGCCGGGCGGCGCCTGCGCGACGTCGGCCAGCAGGGACGCCAGCGCAGGGCGGACCGGCGGCACGGCGATGGGAGGTTCACGATCGGTCATCTGGGACTCCACCGGCTCGACGAAGGCGTGGGCGGGGGACGGCGGCACAGGACGTGCGCGTTCCGTGGGTGAGTTGTGCGGCGACTGTGCGGCGACTGCGCGCGACGTGTGCCGCAACCGCCCGAGATCACTTGTGCGGACCGGTCGGGCGTGGGAATACTAGCCCGCGTGACCGCACTGGAGGCAGTGGCCGTTCACCTCCCCCACCACACCGTGCCGATCGAGGCGGTGGGCGAGCGAATCGGCCTGACCCCACGTCAACTCCGTCTCTTCCGCCGCTTCCACGGCCTGGACCAGCTGCGACTGGACCCGGACGGGAGGCTGCCCGACCTGCTTGAAGCCGCCGTCGACGCCCTTCCGGAGCTGCGCGGACGCGAACGGAACGTCCGTTTCGTGATCCACGCGCGCAGCATGCCGGTGGCGGTGCCCTACCCGCTCAACCCGCTGCACGACCTGCTCCACCGCTACGGCCTCGGCCACGCCCAGGCCTTCACCGTGACCCACCACGCCTGCGCGGTCGGCCTGTTGGCCATCGACCTGGCCGGCCGCCTGCTCGCCGGAGAACCCGACCGGGAGGCGCTGGCCCTGGTGCTCGCCGGGGAGAAGACCTTCACCAAGGACGCCCAGGTGGTGCCCGAGACCGGAATCTTCGCCGAGGGCGCGGCCGCCTGTCTGGTCAGCGCCGATGGCGAGCGCGACCGCGTGCTGTCCTACACGATGCGTCAGCGTCCCGAGTTCGACGGCCGGCTGGCCGAGGACCCGGACCTGCTCGCCCGCTACCAGCGCGAGTACCCGGCGGTGATGATCGAGGCGATCGAGGACGCCCTCGATCAGGCCGGTCTGGACCTCTCGGACCTTGCGCTGCTGCTGCCGCACAACGTCAACCAGGCCTCCTGGCGGATGATCGCGCGCCGGATGGGGTTCCCGATCGGGCAGGTGCTGCTGGACAACGTGCCCGCGGTGGGGCACAGTTTCGCAGCGGACAGCCTGATCAACCTGCACACCGCCACCACGCGGGGGCTGCTCGGTCGCGGCGAGCGCTACCTCATCGCCGCCGCAGGCATCGGAGCGACCTTCTCCGCCATGGTTGTCGAGCACTGACGCGCCGTCGGTCGCTCCACCCCGGGCGCCGGTTCCCCGGCCACCCCGCCCCCACTCCACCACGCACGACGGGACGGTCCCACCCATGTCCGACCAAGTGGTCCAGACCACCGATGCAGAGCTGCGCGACCGCGTCCTGCACAGCCTCGGCGAGCTGCTGCCGCGCGTCCTCAAGCGGGACCTGCCGGAGATCCCCGAGAACGCCTGCCTCTTCGACGACCTCGGCCTCACCTCGGCCGGCACCATCGAGCTGATCCTGGAGGTCGAGGAGGCGCTCGACATCCAGGTCGACGTCGAGCAGATCACCGAGGACGACCTGCGCTCGGTCACCAAGCTGGCCGACTACGTGGCCTCGCACGTCATCCCCGAGGACTGACCGGTGCCCGCCGCACCAGGTCTCACCCGGGTGCTGACGCGGTACGCCGACGGCCGCTCCGAGCTGTCGCTCGACCCCGACCTGCGGGTCTTCGTCTCCGACCTGGTCCGCCCGTACGACCTGCCGCTGCGCGAGGACCTGCTGGCCGAGGGCGTCGGCCACGCCTACGAGGAACTGGCCGCCGGCCTGCTCGCCGAGGCGCTCGGCCCCGACGAGCCGGCCGACGTGCTCGTCCAGGCCTTCGACTCGCCCGACGTCCGGCCCGGTGCGCCCACCTCGCTCGCGCTCAGCCGCTCCTGCGCGGGCACGCCCACCGCGTTGGCGTTCTGCGACCAGGGCACCGCCGGGGCGTTCGGCGCGCTGCGCGCCGCCGTCGCGTACCAGCGCACCGGCGTCGCCCACCGGGCGGTGGTCGTGCTCGCCGAGCAGACCGCCCTGCACTACGAGCCGGCCGCGCCGGTCACCCTGCCCGAGCGGCACTGCGCGGTCGTGCTGGTCTGCGAGACGGTGCCGGGCGAGGAGCTGACCGTGCGCCAGGACGCCGGCGCCGACGCCGCTTCCGCCGCTGAGGAGGTGCGCCGGCAGGCCCGGGCGCTGGGGGAGGGGGCCGCCGTGCTGCTCTCCGCCGCGCTGGAGGTGCCCGACCTGGAGGCACCCGGCCTGGACGTCGTCCGCACGCCGGCCGGCCAGCCGTTCACCGGGGTCTGGTCCGCGCTCGCCGCACGGCTGCCGGCCTGGCGGGCCGAACGGCGGCCCGTGCTGATCGCCGACCTCGACCCGCGGCTCGGCGTGCTCTCCACCCTGACCCTGCGCGCCGGCCCGCCACGGCCGTGACGCCTGGCACCCACCCCGGAACCGGAAGCGCCGAGGACGCCGACCGGATCGACGTCTGGCTGATCCCCACCGACCAGCCCGAGCCGGTGGTCCGCGCCCTGCGCGGGCTGCTCGACCCGGCCGAACGCGCCCGCGCCGACGGTCCCGACCCGCGCTTCGGGCGGCGGTTCACCGTCGCCCACGGCGCCGTCCGCCTTCTCGCCGG
>NZ_BAAAKJ010000236.1:17833-21439 GCF_039527695.1 Kitasatospora putterlickiae | reverse complement strand
AGGACCGGCCGCGTGTGCGGCCGGTCCGCTCCGTCATACCCGGGCCGGCGGATCAGGCGAGGGTGACCTCCACGGGGAGCCTCTTGATGCCGTTGACGAAGTTGGAGCGCACCCGGGGGACGTCGCCGGTGAGCCGGATGTCGGCGATGCGGGGGATCAGCTCCTCGAACATGATCCGGATCTCGGTACGGGCGAGCAGGTTGCCCAGGCACAGGTGCGGGCTGCCCTTGCCGAACGTGACGTGGTCGTTGTCGGTGCGGGTCACGTCGAAGTCGTAGGGGTTCCCGAAGACCTCCTCGTCGCGGTTGCCGGAGGCGTACCACATGACGACCTTGTCGCCCTCCTTGATCCGCTTCCCGCCGAGCTCCACGTCCCGGGTCGCGGTGCGGCGGAAGTGGTACACCGGGGAGGCCCAGCGCAGGAACTCCTCGACGGCGTTCGGGATCAGCGACGGGTCCCGCCGCAGCCGGTCGAGCTGCTCGGGGTGCTGGATCAGCGCCAGCATGGAGTGCGAGATGGAGTGCCGGGTGGTCTCGTTGCCGGCGACGACCAGCAGCAGGAAGTAGTTGTCGAAGTCCTGGGCGGACAGCGGCACACCGTCGCGCGGGGTCTCGTTGACCAGCTTGGAGACCAGGTCGGTGCCGTTGCCGCCGCGCCGCTGCCGGGCCAGCTCCCGGCCGTACTCGAAGACCTCCAGCGAGGCGGGGGAGCGGAACGGCAGGTCCCGGTACTTCTCGCTCTCCGCGCTGTGCAGCAGGACGTCGGCGTAGTCCGGGTCGGTGTTGCCGATGATGCGGTTGCCCCAGTCGATGAGCTGCTGGGTGTCGTCCTCGGGGACGTCCAGCAGCCGGGCCAGGACGTTGATCGGGAAGTCGGCCGAGACGTCGGCGACGAAGTCGAAGCGGCCCTTCGCGAAGGCGGTGTCGAGGGTCCGGGCGGTCAGGCCGCGCAGGAAGTCCGCGTACTGGTTGATGACGCCGGCGCCGAACTGGCGCTGCAGCAGGCTGCGCATCGCGCGGTGGCGCACGCCGTCCAGCTCCAGGATGGAGGCGCGCTTCTTGATCTGGTCGTCGTCGACCTCCTCCAGGTTGACGAACCGGGTGGAGGTGAAGGTCTCCGGGTCGCGGTCGACGCGGGCGATGTCGGCGTGCCGGGTGGCGGCCCAGAAGCCGGAGTTGGGGGCATCCTCGGGCTGCCAGTGCACCGGGTCCTCGTGGCGCAGGGTGTGGAACATCCGCCAGGGGGTGACGCCGTCGAGGAACTTGTCGTTGTCGGCCAGGTCCACCTCCTCCAGGGGCAGTGGCTCGCGCACGTCGGGGGTGTGGGTGTCGATCGTCATGGTGCGGCTCCGTGGGGTGTCCGTGCGGCGGGTCAGAGGTGGTAGGCGTACTCGGTGAACTCCCAGTCGGTCACGTGCCGCTGGAAGCGCTGGAGTTCGTCGCGCTTGTAGGAGAGGAAGGCGGAGGTGAAGCCGGCCCCCAGCAGCCCGGTGAGCTCGGTGTCGGCCTCCAGGGCGTCGAGCGAGGCGCCGAGGCTCATCGGCAGGACGGGCGACCGGGTGGGGTCGTAGCCGTAGCCCTCCAGCGGGACGTCGGGCTCCTTGGCGTCCCGGATGCCCAGCAGGGCCGCCGCGAGGGTGGCCGCGACCGCCAGGTAGGGGTTGGCGCTGGCGTCGCCGAGGCGCACTTCCAGCCGGGAGCCCGCGCCGCGCTCCGGGGGGACGCGCACCATCGTGCTGCGGTTGTCCAGGCCCCAGTCGATCAGCCAGGGGGCGAGGGTGTCGGGGCCGAAGCGCTTGTAGGAGTTGACGGTCGGGTTGAGCAGCGCGGCGAGGGCCGGGGCGTGCGCGAGGATGCCCGCGACGGCGTGCCGGGCGGTGTCCGACAGCCCGTCGCGGCCCTCGGGGTCGTCGAAGGCGTTGCGCTGGGAGTCGTCCAGGGCCGAGAAGTGGAGGTGGAAGCCGGAGCCGCCCTCCTCGTTGAAGGGCTTGGCCATGAAGGTGGCGAGCCTTCCCTCGGCGCGGGCCAGCTCCTTGACGGCGGCCTTGAAGCGGAAGGCGCGGTCGGCGGCGTCCAGGGCCTCGGAGTGGGTGAGGTTGATCTCGAACTGGCCGCCGGAGAACTCGTGGTTGCCCGCGGTGGCGCCGAGGCCGAGGTCGCGCAGGTGGCGCAGGGCGCGCAGCAGGTGGCGGTCCGGGTCCCCGCGCAGGCCGGCGCTGTAGACGTCGCCGGACGAGGCGGCGTAGGGGCGCCAGCCGGCCGGCGTCCCGGGGGCCGGGTCGCACAGGTAGTACTCCAGCTCCGGTCCGATCACCGGGCGCAGGCCCAGCCGCGACCAGTGGCCCAGCACGGAGCGCAGCAGGTCGCGCGGCGACTCGGGGCAGGGCAGGCCGGTGGCCGGGTCGGTGGTGTCGCCCAGGCACCAGGCCACGCCCGGCTCCCAGGGCAGCGGGGCGAGGGTGGACAGGTCGGGGCGCACGGTCACGTCGGGCAGTCCCGCGTCCAGACCGCCGGCGACGTCGACCACGTCGCCCCGAGGGGTGGTGGCGTAGACGCCGCGGCAGAAGGCGAGGCCGTGGCCGCAGGCGGAGGGCAGGTGCTCCAGCAGGACGTCGCGCGCCCGGTCGACGCCGATGAGGTCCGGGTAGACCACGCGGACGACGTCGACGCCCTCGGCGGCGAGCCGGTCCAGGTGGTTCCGGAGCTGGGGGGTCTGTTGAGCGCTCACCGACGGACTCCTCGTACGGGGCTCCCCGGGCACGGGGCCCGAAGGAGGTGGGGGTGGGGGAGGGGGGTGGGGCGGCAACGAGGCCCGGCACGGGAACGCGGTTCGGCCGTGGGAAGGCCGGCCGGCGGGGCGGACCCTCGTTTGGCACCAAACCGTAAGGTTCGTCCCCCCTCCTGGCAAGAGTGTGCGGCGGATTTTCTATCCGCTTGGATAGCTATTGACCGGGGGTGGTCGGCTCCCTATGTTGTTTGGAATCAAACAACACCTCGCGTGTTGCCCCCACCCTCGTGCCACCCAGGAGGAACAGCGATGAAGGTCGTCGTTGACATGAACAAGTGCCAGGACCACGGCCAGTGCGTCTTCGCCGCGCCCGACGTGTTCCGGATGGACGAGGGCGGACGCCTGGCGTTCGTCGACGAGCCGGACGAGGCCCTGCGCGCGGACGTCGAGGACGCCGCCGACGTGTGCCCGCTGCAGGCCATCTCGGTCGAGAACTGAGCGCCGTGCCCGCGGACACCGGCGACCGCCGGATCGTGATCGCCGGCGCCTCCCTCGGCGGCCTGCGCGCCGCCGAGCAACTGCGCGCCGCCGGCTGGAGCGAGGAGATCGTCGTCGTCGGCGACGAGCCCCACATGCCCTACAACCGCCCCCCGCTCTCCAAGGAGGTGCTCGCCGGCAAGGCCTCCTTCGCATCGCTCACCTTCCGCCCCCGCCCCGCCGTCGAGGACGTGCGGTGGCGGCTGGGCCGCGCCGTCGCCTCCGCCGACCTCGAAGCCCGCACCCTCACCCTCGACGACGGCACGCGGCTCGCCTTCGACGGCCTGGTCGCGGCCACCGGCATGCGGCCCCGGCGGCTGCGCTGCCCCGGCCCCCAGGGCC
>NZ_BAAAKJ010000236.1:15940-17822 GCF_039527695.1 Kitasatospora putterlickiae | reverse complement strand
CTGCCCCGGCCCCCAGGGCCCCGGCAGCGGCCGCCACACCGTCCGCACCCAGGCCGACGCCGTCGGCCTGCGGGCGGAGCTGGCCCGGCCGGGAGCACGGCTGGTCGTGATCGGCGCCGGCTTCATCGGCTGCGAGATCGCCGCCACCGCCCGCGGACTCGGCGTCACCGAGGTGACCGTCGTCGACCCCGAACCGCTGCCGATGCTGCGGCCCCTGGGCGAACTGCTGGCCACCGCGCTGTTCGAACGCCACCGGGCGCGCGGCGTGCGCTTCGCGCTCGGGCAGGGCGTCGTCGGCATCGAGGGCGAGGACCGGGTCAGCGGAGTGGTCCTCACCGACGGCACCGTCCTGCCCGCCGACGTGGTGGTGGAGGCGGTCGGCTCGATCGCCAACACCGAATGGCTGGAGGGCAACGGCCTCGACCTCTCCGACGGCGTGCTCTGCGACGAACAGCTGCGCGTCCAGGGCCTGCCGCACGTGGTCGCGGTCGGCGACGTGGCGCGGTTCCCCAACGCCCGCTACGACGGCGTGCCCCGCCGCGTCGAACACTGGTCCATCCCCGGCGACACCGCCAAGCACGCCTCCAGGACCCTGCTGGCCGGACTGGGCGGAACACCCGTCGAGACGCCGCCCTTCGCCCCGCTGCCGTCCTTCTGGAGCGACCAGTACGAGTACCGGCTGCAGTCCTTCGGCGCCCCCGCGCTCGGCACCGCCGACGCCCGGGTGCTCGACGGCGACCCGGACGGCGACCTGCTGGTCGGCTTCCACGCGCAGGACCGCCTGGTCGGCGTGGTGGCCCTCGGCGGTCCGTCGGCCGTCGCCGCCGCCGCCCGCTACCGCGCCCGGCTGATGGCACCGCCCGCCGAAGCGGCCTGAACCCCGTACCCGCCGCGGCGACCCCCGGCGCCGCGCCCCCGACTGGCGGCGACGCCCCCACGGCGCGATGCCGCGAACCCCGAGAACCGAGGAGCACCCATGGCCGCCGTCCACGGCTACTTCCACCCCAAGACCGCCACCGGCGGATCCTCCCTCATCCCCCCGCCGCCGTGGCACTACTCCGGCGACCTGCTGACGATCGAGTACCGGACCGACCCCGCCCGGGTGCGCGAACTGCTCCCCGAACCCCTGGACCTCGCCGAGGAGGACCCCGGCGCCGTCGCCCTGATCTGGGCCGACTGGCAGTCGTGCTCCGCCTCCGGGCGGGAACTGCTGGATCCGGTGCTCTCCCAGTACAAGGAGGCGTTCGCGGTGGTGCGCTGCTCCTACCGCGGCCGCACCTACTCGCGCTGCGTCCACATCTGGGTGGACAAGGACTTCGCCATCGCCCGCGGCCTGCACCAGGGCTACCCGAAGAAGCTCGGCTCGATCCACCTGACCCGCCCGCACCCCTACGGCCCGGCGCCGCGGATCGAGGCCGGCGCCCGCTTCGGCGCCACCGTCGCCGCAGCCGACCGGCGGCTGGCCCAGGCCGTGGTGACGCTGCGCGAGCCGTCCGGGACCAACGGCTTCGTCAACGGCCACCCGATGGCCCACCACCGCTGGCTGCCCTCGATCGGCAAGGGCCAGGGCCTGGCCCTGGACGAGCTGGTCGAGTCCGGCGCCGCCTCCTTCGAGGCCGGGCAGGCCTGGGCGGGCGACGCCGAGCTGGAGCTCTTCGAGGCCCCCACCGAGGAACTCGCCCGGCTGGAGATCCACGAGCCGATCGGCGCCTACTACCGCCAGGTCGGGGTGGTCTGGGACGGCGGCACCCTGCTGGAGTCCGGTACCTCCGGCGCCGGGCCGCGGCCCGCCTGATCCCCACCCGCCCGACGCCCGTCCACCGGGCCGGATCCCGCCCGACCCCCGCCGCGGCGCTCCGCCGCGACACCCGTCACCTGGAGC
>NZ_BAAAKJ010000236.1:13498-15875 GCF_039527695.1 Kitasatospora putterlickiae | reverse complement strand
GCCCGCCTCACCCGCCGCCCCGGCCGCCGCCGGCTGGGCCGCCGGGACCCGCGCCTACCTGGTGATCAGCGCCCCCGCCGACGTCGCCGCCGCCAAGGCCGCCTTCCCCGGCTGGGCCGCCACCCCGCGCGCCGAGCGCGCCCGGCTGCTGCACGCGATCGCCGACGGCGTGGAGCGGCGGGTCGAGGAACTCGCGCAGGTCGAGACCGCCGACAACGGCGCCCTGCTGCGCTCCCACCGACGCGGCGTGATGCCGCGCGTCGCCCACAACTTCCGCTTCTTCGCCGACTGGCTGCTGACGCTCGGCCACGAGGACTTCGAGACCCGCGGCCACACCAACCAGGTCAGCTGGGACCCGGCCGGCCCGTGCGTGCTGATCACCCCGTGGAACGCCCCGCTGATGCTGGCGACCTGGAAGGTCGCCCCGGCCCTGGCGGCCGGCAACACGGTGGTCCTCAAGCCGGCCGAGTGGTCCCCGCTGACCGCCTCCCTGCTGGCGGACATCGCCGCCGGGGCGGGACTGCCGGACGGCGTGCTCAACGTCGTCCAGGGGCTCGGCGGCGAGGCCGGCGCCGCCCTGGTCTCCCACCCGGACGTGCGCCGGATCAGCTTCACCGGCTCGGTCCCCACCGCCCGGCACATCGCCGGGGCCGCCGCCGCCAACCTCACCCCGGTCAGCCTGGAGCTCGGCGGCAAGTCCCCGCTGCTGGTCTTCGCCGACGCGGACCTCGACCTCGCCGTCGACCTGGCGGTCGAGCAGTACGACAACGCCGGGCAGGTCTGCCTGGCCGCCACCCGGCTGCTGGTGGAGTCCTCGGTCGCCGAGGAGTTCACCCGCCGCTTCGCGGCCAGGGCCGCCGAACTCGTCCAGGGCGACCCGCGCGAGGAGGCCACCGACCTCGGCCCCACCATCCACCGGCGCCAGCTCGACAAGATCGACGGTTTCGTGCGCCGGGCCCTGGACGCCGGCGCCCGCGCCGTGGTCGGCGGCGGCCCCGACACCGCGCGGGGGGACCTCTACTACCGCCCGACCCTGCTGGCCGACGTGGCGCAGGACAGCGAGATCGTGCAGGAGGAGGTCTTCGGACCGGTCCTCACCCTGCAGACCTTCGACACCGAGGACGAGGCGGTGGAGCTGGCCAACGACACCCGCTTCGGCCTCGCCGCCACCCTGGCCACCGGCGACCGGGAGCGCGCCGAGCGGGTGACCGCCCGGCTGGCGGCCGGCACCGTCTGGGTGAACTGCTTCTTCGTGCGCGACCTGCGGGCGCCGTTCGGCGGATCCCGCCACTCCGGCATCGGCCGTGAGGGCGGCACCTGGAGCTTCGACTTCTACTGCGACGTCAAGAACACCGTCACCGCCCCGAAGGGCTGGAGGGACCATGGGTGAGATCGTCGGCGCCGGACTGCTGGCGCACGTCCCCACCGTCGTGCTGCCGGAGGCGATCCGCAGGGAGCTCAACGGGGGCGAGGACTTCACCCTCGTCAGTGGCCTGCGGGAGCTGCGCCGGGAGGTCTTCGAGACCCTCGACTACGACACCGTCGTGGTCCTGGACTCGCACTGGGCCACCACGGTGGAGTTCGTGGTCGCCGCGCAGGACCGCAGGGCCGGGCTGTTCACCTCCGAGGAACTGCCGCGCGGCATGTGCCGGATGCCGTTCGACTACCCCGGTGATCCCGAACTGGCCCGGAGCATCGCCTCGTTCGCCGAGCAGCACGGCACCTGGATCACCCCGATCGACGACGCCTACCTGCCCGTCTACTACGCCACCATCAACCTGTGGAAGTACCTCGGCGAGGGACTGCCCGACAAGCGCTGGGTCACCATCGGCGTCTGCCAGACCGGTGACATGGAGGACCACCTGCGGCTGGGCCGGGCGCTGGCCGACGGCATCGCCGCCAGCGACCGCAAGGTGCTGCTGATCGCCTCCGGCGCCCTCTCGCACACCTTCTGGCCGCTGCGCGAGCTGCGCGACCACGAGTCCGGCGACCCCTCGCACATCTTCACCCCCGAAGCCCGCGAGGCCGACCTGGAGCGGATCGACTGGTTCAAGCGGGGCCGCCACGACCAGGTGCTGCGGACCATGCCGGAGTTCTGGCGGTACAAGCCCGAGGCCCGGTTCTTCCACTACCTGATGATGATCGGCGCGCTGGGCGAGGAGCGCTGCACCGCGCCCGCCCGCCAGTACGGCGCGTACGAGAACTCCATCGGCACCGGCCAGGCCCTGCTCTGGTTCGACCGCCCCGAGGCCGGCTGGACCGGCGCCGACCGCTCCCGCACCACCCCCACCGAGACGGAGTCCGCAGATGCCTGAGTACCGCCGCGTCCTCCTGGACGGCGCCGTCGTCCAGGTCGTCCGGGAGGGCGACGACCTGG
>NZ_BAAAKJ010000236.1:12629-13477 GCF_039527695.1 Kitasatospora putterlickiae | reverse complement strand
CCGGGTCGGCGCCGAGGAGGCCCACCACCTGCCCCCGGTCGTCCCGAGCAAGGTGGTCGCGGTGCACCTCAACCACCGCAGCCGGGTCGAGGAGTTCCAGATCGAGCTGACTCCCACCCCCACCTACTTCCACAAGCCGACCTCGGCGCTCAACGCGCACCGCGGCGCGATCGTGCGGCCCGACGGCTGCCAGTACCTCAACTACGAGGGCGAGGTGGCCATCGTCATCGGCCGCACCTGCCGCAACATCTCCCCGGCCGAGGCGGGCGAGTACATCGCCGGCTACACGGTGGCCAACGACTACGGCCTGCACGACTTCCGCGACACCGACGCCGGCTCCATGCTGCGGGTCAAGGGATCCGACACGCTCTGCCCGCTGGGCCCCGGTCTGGTCACCGACTGGGACTTCCACGGCAAGTACCTGCGCACCTACGTCAACGGCGAGATCGTGCAGGACGGCTCCACCGACGAGATGGAGTGGGACATGCACTACCTCGTCGCCGACATCGCCCGCACCATCACCCTGTACCCCGGTGACGTGCTGCTGTCTGGGACCCCCGCCAACTCCCGGCCGGTGCGGCCCGGTGACGTGGTCGAGGTGGAGGTCGAGGGCCTCGGACGGCTCACCAACCACATCGTCACCGGCCCGGTCCCGGTCCGCGACGACTGCGGTGCCCAGCCCACCGAGTCCGAGGAGGTCCTGTCCACCGCGTTCGGCGGCGACTGGGAGTTCCGCGGCGTCCGGGCGCCCAGGCGCCCCTGAACGGGTGGCGTGCCCCGACGGTGCCGCCCCGGGGCCCGCCGTCCGGCGCATCTCTCCGGTCGCTCGTCTCCGGGGCCGCCGGCGC
>NZ_BAAAKJ010000236.1:5831-12551 GCF_039527695.1 Kitasatospora putterlickiae | reverse complement strand
ACTACGGCGAGGGGCGCGCGGCGCTGCTCGCCGCCGCCGTGCGCGTGGTCGCCCGGGGAGGCCTGCGCCATCTGACGTACCGCGCCGTGGCGCAGGAGGCCGGCGTCACCCACGGGCTGGTCGTCCACCACTTCGGCTCGCGCGACGCGTTGATCGAGGAGGCGCTGGCGCACGCCATCCGGACCAGCCTGGCGAGCAGCAAGGTCGAGCCCGGCAGCGGCGACGTGGCCGACTTCTCCGCCGGGCTGTCGGCGATGGTCCAGGCGGACCCGGACACCCAGGCGTTCCAGTACGAGCTGCTCCTGGAGGCACGCCGCAAGCCGGAGCTGCTGGCCCAGGTGCGCGGTCTGTACGAGCAGTACTTCGCCGCCGCCGAACGGGAGTTGGACCGGATGCTGCCGGACGGCGCCGGCCGGCCGCTGGCGAGGCTGGTCTTCGCCGCCCTGGACGGGCTGGTGCTGCACCAGCTCACGCTGGGGGAGCGGGACGTCATCGAGGAGGCGCTCGGCGAGCTGCGGACGCTGCTGCGGCTGCTCGGGGCCTCCGCTCCGGCCGACGAACCTTGACCGGCCCTGGGCGACTCCGGCCGGCCCTGGCCCACCCCGACCAACCTCGGCCAACCCTGACGAGTCCCACGGCTCCGGGGCCGGGCCCTCGGGGTGAGGGCTCGGCCCCGCTACAATTTGGCCCCGAACGATCAATTCGCCGCGACCGCGGCCACGGCGACCCGCCGAGCCGCGGAAAGGAGAGGACCTTGCCGGGCCAGCGTTCGATCACGGAGGCCGAGAAGCTCGTCCAGGCCAGGCTCGGCGGCGTCCCCGTCCAGCACGACCAGATGGCGATGGTCGCCAACATCTACCGTGCGGCGTCGGCCGTGCGGCAGCACTTCGAGAACTCGGTGCTGCGCGGCTCCGACCTCACCTGGACGGCGTTCGTGGTGCTCTGGGTGATCTGGATCTGGGGGGAGTCGGAGACCCGCCACGTCGCGGAGGAGGCCGGGATCTCCAAGGGCACCCTCACCGGCGTCTCCCGCACCCTCCAGTCGCGCGGCCTGATCAGCCGCGCCGGCCACCCCTCCGACGGCCGGTTGGTGCTGCTGAGCCTCACCGAGGAGGGCGAGGCTCTGATGCGGCGCCTGTTCCCGGAGTTCAACGCGGAGGAGGCGTTCGTGGCCGCTCCGCTCAGCGCCGAGGAGTGCCGGAGTACGGCCGACGCCCTTCGCCGGGTGGTGGTGCAGGTGGAGACGCACGGCGAGGAACGCCGGCGGAGCCTGCTGGCCGGGGCCGAGCCGGCGCCTCGGCGCAGCGGACGCCGGCCGAAGGCCTGAAAGCGGGCCGCACCGCACCGCACCGGAGCGGCGGCCGCCGGTGGTGCTCGCCCCTTCCTGGGGCGTCAGCGCCGCCCGGCCGCCCGGACGAGTGCGTCGAAGAGGCCCTGATTGGCCGGATCCCGGTCGGCGGTGTCCTCCGGGTGCCACTGGACGGCGGCGAACCAGCCCGCCGCGCCGGGCAGTTCCAGTGCCTCGGGGGTGCCGTCGGCGGCCTCGGCGGTCACCTCGGCGCCGGCCCCGGGCCGGTCGACCCGCTGGTGGTGGTAGCAGGATGCCTCGACCCGCTCCGCCCCCAGCGCTACGGCCACCGTGGAGCCGGGCCGCACGGAGACGGGGTGCACCAGGTGCCGGTGCTCGCGGTCCGCTCCGCCCATGTCCTGGTGCAGCGTGCCGCCCAGCGCCACGTTCACCACCTGGAGCCCCCGGCAGATCGCCAGCAGCGGAAGCCCGGTGCGCAGGGCCCGGCGGGCGACCTCCAGGTCGAATCCGTCCTGGGCGTCGTCGACGTCGTAGACGCTCTCGTGGGCGTCGGCGTGCCCGTAGCGGTGCGGCGCGAGGTCGCCGCCGCCCGGGAGCAGCACCCCGTCGAACCGGTCCAGCCGGGCGGCGACCTCGGCCGGGTCGGCGGTGCCGCCGGGGGCGTACGGGTGGATGGTGGCGGGCTCGCCGCCCGCCCGCCACACCGACTCGATCAGGGCGCGGGCGTTGACCTCCGCCGCGTAGCGCAGTGCCGAGGTCGTGGCGGAGAACCGGGCGGGGATCGCGATCAGCGGCCGGCGGGCGGCCGGCGGCGCGGTCACAGCCGGATCCAGGTGGTCTTGAGCTCCGTGTACTTCTCCAGCGCGTGGGCCGACTTGTCGCGGCCGTTGCCGGACTGCTTCATGCCGCCGAAGGGCACCGTCAGGTCGCCCTCCTCGTAGCAGTTCACCCAGACCGTCCCGGCCCGCAGGGCGCGCGAGACGCGGTGAGCCGTCGCCAGGTCGGAGGTCCACAGGCCGGCGGCCAGGCCGTACTCGGTGTCGTTGGCGAGCGCCACGGCCTCCTCCAGGTCGTCGAAGGCCAGGACGGAGAGCACGGGCCCGAAGATCTCCTCGCGGGCCAGGCGGGAGTCCGGCGCGACCTGGTCGAAGACGGTCGGCTCCAGGAAGCTTCCGCCGCTCGCGGTGAGGGTGCGGGACCCGCCGGTGCGCAGCCTGGCGCCGTCGGCGGGCCCGGCGGCGACGTGCGCCAGGACCCGTTCCAGGTGGCTCTCGCCGACCAGCGCGCCCATCTCGGTGGCGGGGTCGAGCGGGTCGCCGACCCGCAGGGCGCGGGCCCTGGCCACCACGGCCTCGGTGACCCGTTCGGCGATCGAGGCGTGCACCAGCAGGCGGGAGGGGGCGGTGCACATCTCGCCCTGGTTGAAGAAGACGCCCCAGGCCGCGGTGGCCGCCGCGGCGTCCAGGTCGGGGGCGTCCGGGAGGATGATGTTGGGGGACTTGCCGCCGAGTTCCAGCCAGACCCGCTTGAGGTTGGAGTCGGCGGCGTAGCGCAGGAAGTGGCGTCCCACCGCGGTGGATCCGGTGAACGCCAGGACGTCCACGCCGGGGTGCAGGCCCAGCGCGCGGCCGGCGGTCGGGCCGTCGCCGGAGACGACGTTGAGCACCCCGGGCGGCAGGCCCGCCTCGGTGGCCAGCCGGCCCAGCGTCAGCGCGGACAGCGGCGAGGACTCCGAGGGCTTGAGCACCACCGTGCACCCGGCCGCGAGCGCCGGGGCGACCTTCCAGGAGGCCAGGGTGAGCGGGAAGTTCCACGGGACGACCGCGCCGACCACTCCGGCCGGCTCCCGGGTGACCAGGGCGAGGGCGTCGGGGGAGACGTGCGGGGACTCGTCGGTGACCTTGTCGGCGAGCTGCCCGTACCAGCGGAAGGTGTTGATCGCGGCGCGCAGTTCGACGCCGTACGCGTCGCTGATCGGCTTGCCCATCTCCAGGCTCACGGTCAGGGCCAGGTCGGCGCGGTGCTCCTCCAGGAGGTCGGCCAGGCGCAGCAGGACGCGCCCGCGCTCGGCCGGTGCGAGCCGGGGCCAGGGCCCGTGGTCGAAGGCCCGGCGGGCGGCGGCCACGGCGAGGTCGACCTCGGCGGGCGAGGCGTCGGCGACGCGGATGAGCGTCCGGCCGTCGCGGGGGGAGACCACGGCGTAGTCGCCGCCGCTGCCGGGCTCGTCCGCGCCGTCGATGTGGTGCGCGGTGGGCGGCCGCAGTTCGCCGGCGCGGCGCAGCCATTGGGCGTGGGTGACGGCCTCCGGCATCGGGACCTCCGTGGATCTCTGCTGAGTCATTTGAGACCAAACAGTATGAGTCTCACGCGGTGCTCGCAAGGGGGGTATGCGTGCTTTTCCGGTTTCACGACCGGCCCTTGTGGTGCCGGAACGCGGCGTCGTAGGCTCCCCTCGCCGCCATTCGTACGGCTCCAAACGATGAAGCGTGGCGTCCGGGCGCGGCCTGCGCCCGTCGCGCGGGCGGCCCATGGAACCGGAGGACCCCTCGCGTGCGCGCACTCGTCATCCAACACGACCACGTCTCCGGCCCCGGCCTGATCGGGGAGTGCCTCGCCGGGCACGGCTACGACCTGGACGCCGTCACCGTCGTCCCGGCCGAGCGGTACCGTGCTCCGGCGGTCGACTTCGCCTTCCCCGACCCCGCCGGCTACGACCTGATCGTTCCGCTCGGAGCGCCCTGGTCCGTCTACGAGGAGGCGGTCGGCGGTTGGGTCGGCGGAGAGCTGGAACTGTTGCGCCGGGCGCACCTGCTCGGCGTCCCCGTGCTCGGCGTCTGCTTCGGCGCCCAGGCGCTCGCCGCCGCGCTCGGCGGCTCGGTGGAGCGTGCCCCGCACGCCGAACTGGGCTGGATGGACATCGACACGGACGCCCCTGAACTGGTGCCGTCGGGCCCGTGGTTCCAGTCCCACTACGACCGGTTCACCCTGCCGCCCGGCGCCGTGGAACTGGCACGGAGCGCGGCCGGCCCCCAGGCCTACCGGATCGGCCGCTCCCTCGGCGTCCAGTTCCACCCCGAACTCACCGAGGAGATCCTGCGCAGCTGGCTCGACCACGGCCTCGCGGGACAGGCACGGGACCTCGGCCTGGATCCGCGGGAGCTGATGGCCCGCACCCGCGAACTGGCCCAGGAGTCCCGCGACCGGGCCCACGGCCTGGTCGGCGCCTTCCTCGACGTCGCCGCCGGCGTCGACGTCGCGGCCCTCACCGAACGGCAGGGGCTCGGCCGCCACGAGATCACCGACCGCTGGCGCGATTGGTGATCGGGGTGGATCGGCCCCGCGGACGGTCGCGGTTCCGGTCGTGATCCCGGGAAGGGGGGAGCGGCGCGGTCGAGGCGAGTGGGACTTCTAGGATCTTCGGCATGGCAACACGAATCGTGCAGATCAACATGAAGGCCCAGGACGACGCCGCGCTCGGCCGGTTCTGGGCGGAGGCTCTCGGCTGGGGTGTCGACAGCGAGGGCCCCGGCGTGACCAACCTCGAACCGATCGGCTTCGCGTACCCCGATCCCGCGGCGGTCTGCATCGACCTCATCGCCCGTCCGGAACCCAAGACGGTGAAGAACCGGGTGCACGTCGATCTGGCCACCACCTCGACGGCCCATCAGGAGGAGTTGGTCGCACGGCTGAAGGATCTCGGCGCGACGCCCGCCGACGTCGGGCAGGGCGACGTCCCCTGGACGGTGCTGGCCGACCCGGAGGGCAACGAGTTCTGCGTCCTGGAGCCCCGGGAGATCTACCGGGACACCGGGCCGATCGCCGCGGTGGTGGTCGACTGCGCGGACCCGCGGGAGATGGCCCGGTTCTGGGGCGAGGCGACGGACTGGACGGTGCACGAGGTCGCCGACGGCCACGCGCGCCTGCGCTCCGCCCAGGGCGTCGGCCCCTACCTGGAGTTCATCCGCACCCCCGACACCAAGCACGGGTGGAACCGCGTCCACCTGGACGTCGCCCCCTACCGCGGTGACGACCCGGCGGCCGAGGAGGCCAGGCTGCGCGCCCTGGGCGCCTCCGACCCGGGTATCGACCAGTCCGCCATCTCCTGGCGGATCCTGACCGACCCGGAGGGCAACGAGTTCTGCCTCCTCAGCCCGCGCTGACCGGAGGCGACAGCGGCGCGCCGGGTCGGCCTCCGGACACCCCGGACAGCCGGCCCCGCGTCCGGAGCCGGCTGTCCCTCAGGCGGGCGGTGGAAGGCCCGGCGGTCGGTCAGACCTCCAGGTCCGCCTCGATCCTGGTGAGCTGGTGGCGGGCCATCGCCAGGTTGGCGCGGCCCTTGTCCAGCGCCAGGTAGAGGAACAGGCCCTTGCCGCTGATGTGGGTGAGCGGGCGGATCAGGTGGTACTGGCTGGTGAGGGTGATGAGGATGTCCTCGATCCCGTCGCTGAGGCCCAGCATGTCCATGGTGCGCATCTTGGCCCGGACCACGTCGGTGTTGCCTGCGGCGGCGACGTTGAGGTCGAGGCCGCCGGGGCCGTCGAGGGTGGCGAGCGCCATGCCGCTGTTGTAGTCGACCAGGGCCGCGCCGATGGCGCCCTCGATCGTGGTCATGGCCTGCTTCAGCGAGCCTGCGGCGTCGGTCATGTCGGTGTCTCCAGTTCGTCGGATGGAATCGGTGGGACGGGGATTCGGTGGGGCGGGGAATCGGTGGGGTTCGGTGACGTGGCCCGGGGTGGTCAGGACTCCCGGGCGTCCTTGGGCGGCGGCGCGTCGTTCAGCAGCGCGGCGATGCGCTGGGCGGAGCGGCGGGCCTCCAGGTGCAGGCGGCCGACGTTCGCGTCCGGGTGGGCGAGGACGGTGAGCACGCAGCCGCCGCCCGCCGCGTAGATGGCGACGTAGCCGTTCGCGCCGCGGACCAGCGACTCGCGGAACTCGCCCTGGCCGGTGCTGTCGGCGAGCCGGTGGGCCAGACCGAGCGAGGCGGCGCTCATCGCCGCCAGTCCCGACGGTTCGGCCCCGTGGGTGTCGTGGGCGATCAGCAGGCCGTCCGCACTGGCGACCAGTCCGCCCGCGAGGTGCGGCACCCGGTGCCTGAGAGCGCGGAGTTCGGCCAGCAGTTCGGTCTCCAAGGCGATCAGTTGTCTCCTTCCGGCACGCTGCTTGAGCGCCCGCCTCACTGTCGTGGGGGTGGGGTCGCGGGCGGAGCGTGGTTCAAAGTCGGGCCTCCAGGAGGGTTCGGACCCGGATCAGCAGCGCGATGTCCGGGACGGCGAGGGGGGACGGGCGAGGAACCGGTGCCGGGCCGGTCGTTTCGTGGGTGAGGGCGGCCAGCGCCGTGCCCGGTACGCGGCTGTGCAGGCCGCCGGGGGTCCTCGGCACCGGTACCCGGTCGGCGGTGCCGTCCGGAACCC
>NZ_BAAAKJ010000236.1:1501-5814 GCF_039527695.1 Kitasatospora putterlickiae | reverse complement strand
CGGCGGACGTCCGCCGTGGTCGTGAATGCGGAGCGGCCGAGGAGGCGGGCCAGTTCCGCGGGGGTTCTCCGGCCGTCCGCGTGGTCGAGCAGGTCGCACTGGTGCCGGGTCGGCGGGCGGACCCGGCGGGCGTGGCGGCCCGGGGTGGTGGCGGGCGGGGTGGTGGTGGCCGGTGGGGTGGTGGTTCGGCGCAGTGGCGCGGTGTCGAACCGTGCGGAGGGCCAGATGCGGTCGAGCAGGTGGCGTCGGCGTTCGGCCTCGCGGCGCAGCCGGTGGGCGCCGACGGCGGCGACCGGGCCGAGCCAGTGCCGGGCGCCGGGTGTGAAGGTCCAGCGGGTGGGGGTGGCGGGGGTGGCGAGCAGGAGGCAGGCGGCGTCGTAGAGCGCGCCGAGGTGGCAGAGTTCGAGTTCGCCCCGGGTCAGCCGGCCCTGTTCGACGAGGGCTTCGCCGACCCGGGCGTGCGGGCCGAACCGGTGGACGGCGTCCTGCCAGGTGTCGGGGGTGAGCCGGCCGCAGGCGGTGAGCAGGGTGGCGAGGTCGGGGGCGCGGTCGGACTCGGCGTGGGCGACCAGGCCGTCGAGGAGGTAGACGGTGCCGGCGGGGCCGCGCAGGGCGCCGGTGACGCGTTCGCCGGCGAGCCGTTCGACCGCCGCGCCGGGGGTCCAGCCGGGGTCGGCGGCGGCCGGGAGCGACGCGGCGGGCCCGTCCGCCGCCCGGAACCCGACGGCGGCGTGCGTCTCCCCGCGCTGGCCGCAAGAGCCCGGGCCCGCCGGGGGGTTCGTCGGGAGGTTCGTCATCCGAGCACCAGTTCCTCGGCGATCGACTGGAGACGGAACCGGGCGGCGGCGAGGTTGCCCTCGGCGCGGTCGAGCCAGAGGTGCAGGACGAGCCGGCTGTCGAAGACCGTGTCGATGAAGCAGAGCAGGTGGTAACCGCGCCCCGTGGTCAGGATGATGTCCTGCACCGGCGTCTCGCGGTCCTCCACGGCGGTGAAGGTCGCGGCCTCGACCGCCGCCCGCACCAGGTCGGTCGCCTCGGCGGCCGTGGTGTCGTGGTCGCCGGTCGGACTGACGCCGGCACTTCCCAGGGCGAGCCCGCTGCTCCAGTCGATCAGACTCGCGGCACGGGCCCCGGCGATCGCCATCGCCCGGGTCAGGCACTCGTCGATACCCGGCACTCGGGCTCCTTCGGAGGATTCGGGGAGGAAACGGCGCGGCGGGACACAACCGCCGCACGTCGGCCGGACCGCCACGAGCGGTGGCGGGGTCGACACGGAAGGCTACTGATGGAATCCATACAACGAACGTTCCGATGGCATATTCACACCACAACGGCGCGCTTTCAGCCATCCTTTGACGACCCGTCAACCGCGTTTCCGGCGGCATCACCGCTGACCGCACATCCGTGCGTGACACGAACGAACGATCCACCTGGGGCTGGACCTTGGCCGATTGTCGGCCGACTCGACGGGTGGCGGACCGCGCGTGCGATAGAACCGATGGACCCTCGGGGGAACGACGAAGCGGCCGCCCCCCAGTAGGGGGACGGCCGCTTCCATGAGAGCGCCAGGCCCGGGTCGCACGGACTCTCCCTACTGAAAGTAGGGCGTGCTCTGGTAGCACCACTGACGCCTGATCGATCCGGTCCGGATCCCCGCTTCGCGAAGATCGTTCCCTCTCGACGTGATGAACAGTAGCAGGTCATCACGCCTGGTCAGAAATCGGATGGCCGGCCACCGCGCCCGGCCCGCGATCGCCGGTCAGCAGCACGCGGTAGCCGGCGATCAGCGCCGCGAGCCCGACCTCGAAGGCCTGGTCGGCCCGGTGCCGCCCGGCCGGGACGGCGGCCAGCGCGTCGGCCAGCCGGGGGGTGGCGGCCCGGTCGACGGCGTCGACCATGACGGCGGGCGCGACGAGGTCCAGCGCCGAGCCGAGGATGAAGCTCTCCAGGGCGGTGATCACGCCCATCACCTCCTCGCGCGCGAAGCCCGCCGCCTCCAGGGTGACCACGGCCCGCTCGTACACCTCGTGCATGAACGGTTCGGCGAGCGGCGCGGTGGCCAGCAGCCGGATGATGCCGGGATGCGCGGCGAAGGCCTCGCGGTAGGCGCGGGCCCAGCCGCGCAGCGCGTCGTCCCACGGGCGGTCCCAGAGCGAGCGTTCGCCGATCACCCGGACGAGTTCGGCGCGCATCAGGGCGACGATCTCGGCGCGGCCGGTGACGTGGTGGTAGAGCGCGGAGGGGCTGACCTTGAGCGCGCCGGCGAGGGCGGGCATGGTCAGGTCGCCCGCCTCGTCGACCAGCCGCAGCGCGGTCTGCACGATGCGCTGCCGGTCCAGCAGGGGTGTGCGCGGCCTGGCCATGGGGTTCCCGCCCTTCCCGGCGTTCACGAGGTCGCCGCGCGGCGCGGCCCTACGATCATCGCGCAAGATCATCGTGATGAAAACGTAATCGAATGACTTTCAATAAAACTCTTCCGCGCCTGGCCCGGCCGCACCTACGGTTACCGAATCCCATTCAGTTAACCAGGTCACACCAGACCGCACCGGGAGAGGACGCACCCTCATGCGCGCCGACACGATCTTCACCGGCGGCCGGATCCACACCGGCGACCCGGCCCACCCCGTCACCGACGCCCTCGCCGTCACCGCCGGGCGGATCACCGCCCTCGGCACGGCGGCGCACGCGCTGCGCGACGAGCGGACCGAAACCGTCGACCTGGCCGGCGGCGCCCTGCTGCCCTCCTGGGGCGACGGCCACGTCCACCCGCTGATCGGCGGGCTCGGTCTGCGCGGCGTACCGGTCCGGGACCGCGTCAGCCTGGAGGAGGTGGTCGAGGCCGTCCGGGTCTGGGCCGAGGAGCACCCCGAGGCCGAGTGGATCACCGGCGACGCCTTCGACCCCTGGCTCGCCGAGGGCGGCCTGTTCGACGCCGCGCTGCTCGACGCGGTCGTCCCCGACCGGCCGGTGCTGCTGCGCACCATGGACCACCACACCGGCTGGGCCAACAGCGAGGCGCTGCGCCGGGCCGGGTACACCGCCGACACGCCCCAGCCGGCGCACGGCGAGATCGTCCGCCGCGCCGACGGCAGCCCGCTCGGCACCCTGCGCGAGTTCGGCGCGCTCAACCCGGTGCTCGCCCTCGTTCCGCTGCCCGACCTCGCCGAACAGGTCGAGGCGCTGCACGGCACGGCCCGGGTGCTCGCCTCCGCCGGGGTGACCTGGGTCCAGGACGCCTGGGTGGAGCCGCACCAGGTCGACACCTGGCTCGCCGCCGTCGCCGACGGCCGGGACCTCGCCGTCCGGGCCAACCTGGCGCTGCTGCTGGAGCCGGACGGCTGGCGCGAGCGCCTGCCGCGGCTCGCCGCCGACCGCGAGCGGGTCGAGGCCGCCGGGCGCGGCCAGGTCACCGCGCGGGCCGTCAAGTTCTTCGCCGACGGCGTCCTGGAGTCCGGCACCGCCGCGCTGCTGGAGCCCTACAGCGACTGCCCGCACTCGCACGGCGCCGCCAACTGGACCGGCGCGGAGCTGGCCGACGCCGTCACCGCCGTCGACGCGCTCGGCTTCCAGCCGCACATCCACGCCATCGGCGACCACGGCGTGCGGATCGCCCTGGACGCGATCGAGGCCGCCGCGCGCCGCAACGGACCGCGCGCCCGCCGTCCGGTGATCGCCCACGTCCAGCTGGTCGACCCGGCCGACCTGCCGCGGTTCGCCGAACTCGGCGTGATCGCCAACTTCGAGCCGCTCTGGGCGCAGCCGGACCCGCTGATGACCGAGCTGACGCTGCCCCGGATCGGCCCCGAGCGCGGCGCCCGGCAGTACCAGATCGCCGCCCTGCTGCGCGACGGGGCGCGGGTCTCGTTCGGCAGCGACTGGCCGGTCACCCGGTACGAGCCGCTGGCCGGGCTGGCCACCGCCGTGACCCGGCAGACGCCCGAGGGCCTGCCGGAGGGCGGCTGGCTGCCGCAGGAGCGGATCGGGCTCGACCAGGCACTCGCCGCGTACTCGGCGGGCGTGGCGCACCAGGCGTTCGAGGAGGACGCCTGGGGGGTGCTGCGGGTCGGCCTGCGGGCGGACCTGGTGCAGTTGGCCGCCGACCCGTTCACCGTTCCGCCCGGCGAGCTGGCCGGGGTCGCCGTCGTCGGCACCTGGCTGGGCGGCCGCCGCACCCACTGAGGCGCCGCACGCACTGAGCGCCCCCGATCGACGGCGCGCGCCCTGGGCGCGTGCCATAGCCGCCCGCGCCCCCACCCGGGCGGCCTCCTCTACCCTCGACCGCACGACCCCAGGAGAGCTCCCCCCATGCACCT
>NZ_BAAAKJ010000236.1:0-1487 GCF_039527695.1 Kitasatospora putterlickiae | reverse complement strand
GCCCCCCACCACGGCAACGGCAACGACACCTGCCCCCGGGCTGGAACGCGGTGTCCTCGGCACCGGCGACATCGTCTTCTTCGTCGTGGCCGCCGCCGCGCCGCTCACCGTGATGGCCGGCGTCGCCCCCTTCGCGATCGCCTTCGGCGGCATCGGCGCCCCGGCCGCCTACCTGGCCACCGGCCTGGTGCTGGCCCTGTTCGCGGTCGGCTTCACCACCATGGCCGCGCACGTGCGAAACGCCGGCGCGTTCTACGCCTACGTCACCCGGGGCCTCGGCCGGCCCGCCGGGCTCGGCGCCGCGCTGCTCGCGGTGCTGTCGTACAACGCGATCCAGATCGGCATGTTCGGCGCCTTCGGCTACTTCGCCGACGAGACCGCCGACGACCTGCTCGGACTGGACCTGCCCTGGCCGCTGTGGGCGCTGCTCGGGGTCGCGGTGGTCTGGTTCCTCGGCTACCGCTCGATAGACCTCGGCGCCAAGGTGCTCGGCGCGCTGCTGATCGCCGAGACCGGCATCCTGCTGGTGCTCGCCGTCGCGATCCTGGCCAGGGGCGGGGCGCACGGCCTCTCGCTCGCCTCGTTCGCGCCCGGGAACATGGCCACCGGCGGCATGGGCGGCGTGCTCGGCCTGTCCTTCGCGGCGTTCGTCGGCTTCGAGGCCACCGCGATCTACCGCGAGGAGGCCCGCACCCCGCACCGCACGGTGCCCCGGGCCACGTTCGCGGCGATCGCCTTCCTCGGGCTGTTCTACACCTTCATCACCTGGACGATCGTGCAGGCCTTCGGCGACTCCGGGGCGGTGGCCGCGGCGACCGACGACCCGGCCGGGATGTTCTTCACCGCGATGACGGAGTACGTCGGCGGCTGGGCGACGGACCTCCAGCGCGTCCTGATCGTCACCAGCCTGCTGGCCGCGCTGCTCGCCTTCCACAACACCATCACCCGCTACGGCCACGCGCTGGCGGCCGAGGGCGCCGCGCCGGCCGCGCTCGGGCGGATCCACCCCCGGCACCGCTCGCCGTGGATCGGCGGCGTCGTCCAGAGCCTGCTGGCGGCGGCGGCCGTCGTGGTGGCCGCGCTGATCGGGGCGGACCCGTACAACCAGTTCTTCCTCTGGGTGAACTCCCCCGGCGTGGTGGGCATCCTGCTGCTCCAGGCGCTGGCCGGGCTCGCCGTGTACGCGTACTTCCGGCGCGACCGGGCGGCCGCGGCGAGCGCGGGCCGGTTCCGCACGGTGATCTCCCCGCTGCTCTCCACGGTGCTGCTGTGCGGCGCGACCGGGCTGGTGGTCTGGCGCCTCGACCTGTTCACGGCGGCCGGGCCCGAGGTCAACTGGCCGCTGGTGTCGGTGGTTCCGGTGGTGTTCCTGGCCGGGGTCGGCCTCGCCCTGCGGCTGCGCTCGCGCCGCCCGGAGGTGTACGCCCGGCTCGGCGGCACGGACGCCGAGGGGGCGCCGGACGCCCGCTGAGACCCCGCCGGGGCAC
>NZ_BAAAKJ010000235.1:46929-50182 GCF_039527695.1 Kitasatospora putterlickiae | reverse complement strand
GCCGCCGCCGGCAGGCCCACCCGGGCCGCCTTCCGGCCGGTCCGGAAGTCCCGGACCCGCCACCCCTGCGCCCGGGCGTGCCGCCGTAGCGCGCCGTCCGGGTTCACCACGTACGGGTGGCCGACCAGCGAGAGCATCGGGATGTCGTTGGCCGAGTCGCTGTAGGCGGCGCACCGGTCGAGGTCGAGCCGCTCGCGGCGGGCCAGCGCGCGCACGGCGGCCGCCTTGGCCGGGCCGTGCAGCAGCTCGCCGACCAGCCGGCCGGTGTACGCGCCGTCGCGCGCCTCGGCCACCGTGCCGAGCGCGCCGGTCATGCCGAGCCGGGCCGCGATGATCCGGGCCACCTCCACCGGGGCGGCGGTGACCAGCCAGACCCGCTGTCCGGCGTCCAGGTGCATCTGCACCAGCGCGCGGGTGCCCGGCCACACCTTGTCGGCGATGACGTCCTCGAAGACCTCCTCGCAGAGCGCCTCAAGGTCGGCGGTCCGCTTGCCGGCCACCACGCCGAGCGCGGTGTGCTTGGCGTCCGCCATGTGCTCCGGGTCCTCGGCGCCGTGCAGCCGGAACCAGGCCTGCTGCCAGGCGAACCGGGCGATGTCCCGGCGGCTGAGGAAGCCGTGCCGGTAGAGGCCGACGCCGAGGTAGAAGATCGCGGCGCCGCGCAGGATGGTGTTGTCGCAGTCGAAGAACGCCGCGGCGCGCGGGTCGTCCGGCTCGGGCGTGTGGTTGCCCTCGGGGGCCTTGGGCGCCTTGCCGCGCTTGGCCGGCTGCGGCTCCCCGGCCGGTGCCTCCCCGGGGGTCTCCCCGGGCCGCGGCTCCCCGGCCCGCGCTTCTTCGGGCCGCGCTTCCTCGGCCGGGGGCTCCGGCGCGGCCCGCAGCGCGGCCTCCGCCGCCTCGGCCGCGGCCTCGCCCGCGAGGGCGGTCCGCGCGCTGGTGGAACGCCTTGCCTGGATGAGCCTTCGGAGCACGGCCATGTCATCGAGCATAACCAGCCACCTGCGCGGCGGCCGTGACGGCGGCGTGCCCGGGGGGTGAACGGGAGGAGGGCCGGTCGTCGGGGCTCCGCTTGTAGGGGCGTCGCACAATGGCGGGGTGAGCCCACTGCTGCGACGTGACAAGAACCGGAAGCCGGCCGACCGGACGGTGACCCTGGTGGCCAAGCCCGGCTGCCACCTGTGCGACGACGCCAGGGAGGTGATCGTCCGGGTGGCGGCCGAGCTCGGCGCGTCCTTCGAGGAGAAGGACATCACCCAGGACGAGGAGCTCTACCGGCGCTACTGGGAGCAGATCCCGGTCACCCTGATCGACGGCCGCCAGCACGACTTCTGGCGGGTGGACGAGAAGCGCCTGCGCACCGCCCTCGGCGCCTGACCCCGCCCGGGCGCCCGGCTGACCCTGCCCGGCCGCCCGCCTGACCCCGCCCGCCGACCCCCGCCGGACGGCGGGGTCGGTTCGCCGAATCGTTGTGAAGAATCCGCGTGCGCGGTTTGGGGCGCCTCGCACCGGTCGGCTTACGATCGAACTCGTTTGCGCCCATGGGGGGCTGAGCACGCGAGGAGTGCCGCCATGCTTCCCGACCCGTCGCCGGACGCGCGCGCGGGCTTCGCCGTGGTGGACGTCGAGGCGACCGGCCGCAGCCCCTGGCGGCACCGGGTGGTCGAGGTGGCCGTGGTGCAGCTGGACGAGCGGCTCCGCCCGCAGGGCGAGTTCTGCACCCTGCTGGACCCGCTGGGCCCGGTCGGCCCGACCCATGTGCACCGGATCGCGCAGGAGGACGTCGAGGGCGCCCCGCGGTTCCGCGAGATCGCGCCGAGGCTGCTGGAGCTGCTGGCCGGCCGGGTGCTGGTCGGCCATCACGTGACCTGCGACCACGCCTTCCTGGATCGTGAGTTCGCCCGGATCGGGGTGCCGCTGCCCCCGGTGCCGCTGCTGTGCACCATGCGGCTGGCCCGCGCCCACCTGCCGGAGGCCCGCGGTTTCGGCCTGGCGGCCTGCGTGGAGGCGGCCGGACTCGGCGGGTTCGCGGCGCACACCGCGCTGGGCGACGCCCGCGCCACCGCCGGCCTGCTGCGGCACTGCCTGGACGCGCCGTCCTGCCCGCCGGGGGACTGGGCGGGACCGCTGCGGGAGGCGGCCCGGGTGTCGTGGCCGCGGCTGGGGCGGGCCCGCTCCCGCCCGTCGGGCGGGCCGGTCCCGCTGGTCCCGCGCGACCACGCCCGCCCGGCCCCGGTGCCCGGCCCGCGCGACCTGTCGGACCGCCTCCCGTACGGCTCCGGGCCACCCGCCGCACCGCCCCCGGCGGCGCCCCGGAAATCGGCCGGTGCTATGGGGTCGACGGCGTGATGCGCGTCACTGTGCAGGGACAAATCGGACACCATCTTTGTGCACACGTTCACAAACGCATAGCCTGGCTGCCAAAGCCCAGCTTCACCCACAGGAGCACCGTGGCAATCGGCCGATCACCACAGAGCAGTTCGCAGACGCCCGACCCGGGCGCCGCGCGCCGACCCTCGCGTGCCCGGGGAATCCCGGAGGCGACGGTCGCCCGGCTGCCCCTCTACCTGCGCGCGCTCACCGCGCTCTCCGAGCGCTCGGTGCCGACCGTCTCCTCCGAGGAGCTGGCCGCCGCGGCCGGCGTGAACTCCGCCAAGCTGCGCAAGGACTTCTCCTACCTGGGCTCCTACGGGACCCGCGGTGTCGGCTACGACGTCGAGTACCTCGTCTACCAGATCTCCCGCGAGCTGGGCCTGACCCAGGACTGGCCGGTCGTCATCGTCGGCATCGGCAACCTCGGCCACGCGCTCGCCAACTACGGCGGCTTCGCCTCCCGCGGCTTCCGGGTCGCCGCCCTGCTCGACGCCGACCCGGCCGTGGTCGGCAGCAGCGCGGCCGGCCTGCCCGTGCGCCACATGGACGAACTGGAGTCCATCGTGGAGAGCCAGCACGTCTCGATCGGCGTCATCACCACCCCGCCCGGCGCGGCCCAGCAGGTCTGCGACCGGCTGGTCGAGGCCGGCGTCACGAGCATCCTGAACTTCGCCCCGACCGTGCTGACCGTCCCGGACGGGGTGGACGTGCGCAAGGTGGACCTCTCCATCGAGCTGCAGATCCTCGCCTTCCACGAGCAGCGCAAGGCCGGCGACGAGCCGGACCGCGCCGAGTCCGTGCTCGACCGGGCCCCCGGCCCGGTCCGGGCCGCCGCCGCCTGGTCCGCCGCGCTCGTGCTGCTGATCACGGTCGCCTCGCTCGTCGT
>NZ_BAAAKJ010000235.1:40434-46862 GCF_039527695.1 Kitasatospora putterlickiae | reverse complement strand
AGCGGCAAGACGCGCGCGGCCGCCGAGGACGCGGACCCGGCGGCGAAGGGCAAGCCCGGCAAGGCCGGCGAGGGCGAGCTGTCCGCGGTGATGCCGGCATGAGCACCGAGATTCGTGGGACCAGGGAGCGGGCGTGAGTCTTCTCGTCGTAGGGCTGAGCCATCGCACGGCCCCGGTCGGCGTGCTGGAGCGCGCCGCGCTGACCGGTGGGGTGCCGACCCGGCTGCTGCACGACGCGGCCGCGTCCGCGACCGTCGCCGAGGCCGCGCTGCTGAACACCTGCAACCGGATCGAGCTGTACGCCGACGTGGACAAGTTCCACGCCGGCGTCGCCGAGCTGTCGCTGCTGCTCGCCCACCACAGCGGAGTGGACCTGGAGGAGCTGACCTCGCACCTCTACGTCCACTACGAGGACCGTGCCGTCCACCACCTCTTCTCGGTGGCCTGCGGCCTGGACTCGATGGTGGTCGGCGAGGGCCAGATCCTCGGCCAGCTGCGTGACGCCCTGGCCAAGGCCCAGGAGGAGCACACCGCCGGACGCGGGCTGAACGAGCTGTTCCAGCAGGCGCTGCGGGTCGGCAAGCGGGCGCACAGCGAGACCGGCATCGACAAGGCCGGCCAGTCGCTGGTGACCTTCGGCCTGGAGCAGGTCGCGGCCGGCGCGGGCGAGATCGCGGGCAAGCGGGCGCTGGTGGTCGGCGCGGGCTCGATGAGCTCGCTGGCCGCCGCCACCCTGGTCCGCTCCGGGGTGACCGACCTGCTGATCGCCAACCGGACGCCGGCCCGCGCCGAGCGGCTGGTCGAGATCCTCGGCGCGGACGTCGCCCGCACCCTGGAGCTGGCCAAGGTGCCCGAGGCGCTGGCCGACGTCGACCTGGTGATCTCCTGCACTGGTGCGGCCGGCGTGGTGATCAAGGCGGACGACGTCGCCGCCGCGGTCGCCGCGCGCGGCGGCTCGACCCCGCTCGCCCTGCTCGACCTCGCCATGCCGCGCGACGTCGACCAGGCCGTGCACGGGCTGCCCGGCGCGCTGCTGGTCGACCTGGAGAGCCTCTCGCACGCCCACGCCGCCACCCCCGGCGCGGGCGACGTCGACGCCGTCTCCGGCATCGTCTCCGAGGAGGTCACCGCCTTCGGCGCCGCCCAGCGGGCCGCCCGGATCGCCCCGACCGTGGTGGCGCTGCGCGCGATGGCCTCCGAGGTGGTCGCCGCCGAACTGGGCCGCCTGGACTCCCGGCTGCCCGGACTGGACGAGCGCTCGCGCGCCGAGATCGGCCAGACCGTCCGCCGGGTGGTCGACAAGCTGCTGCACGCGCCCACCGTGCGGGTGAAGCAGCTGGCCGCCGAACCCGGCGGCGCCTCCTACGCGGAGGCCCTGCGCGAACTGTTCGACCTCGACCCGGCCGCGGTGCACGCGGTCTCGGGCACCCCCATCGGCACCCAGCAGCCTGCGGGCGGGGGCGCCGGATGAACCGTCAGCCATCCCACGAGTACCACCGGGACGATCACCTCATGAATGGTCAACCGCTCACCGGCCGGACGCCGGACGCCACCGCGGCACCCCTGCGGCTCGGCACCCGGCGCAGCGCGCTCGCCATGGCCCAGTCGGGCATGGTCGCCCGCGAGGTGACCCGCGTCACCGGGCGCCCCGTCGAGCTGGTGGAGATCACCACCTACGGCGACACCTCCCGCGAGGCGCTGGCCCAGATCGGCGGCACCGGGGTGTTCGTCTCCGCGCTGCGCGACGCGCTGCTGGAGGGCCGGATCGACTTCGCCGTGCACTCCCTCAAGGACCTGCCGACCGCCGAGCCCGAGGGCCTGCTGCTGGCGGCCGTCCCGCAGCGGGAGGACAGCCGTGACGCCCTGGTCGCGCGCGAGGGCCTGGCGCTGGGCGAACTGGTCGAGAAGCTGGCCGGCGCCGGACGCCCGGCCCGGATCGGCACCGGCTCGCCGCGCCGGATGGCGCAGCTGAACGCCTGGGCCCGGGCCAACGGCGCCCAGCTGGAGACGGTCGCGATCCGCGGCAACGTGGACACCCGGATCGGCTTCGTCACCTCCGGCGAGCTGGACGCGGTGGTGCTGGCGACGGCCGGCCTGAACCGGCTCGGCCGGTCCGCCGAGATCACCGACCACCTCGACCCCAAGCTGATGATCCCGGCCCCGGGCCAGGGCGCGCTCGCCGTCGAGTGCACCACCACCAACAGCGGACTGGCCGCCGCGCTGTCGGCCCTCGACCACGCCCCCACCCGGGTCGCGGTGGCCGCCGAGCGCGCCCTGCTGGCCGCCCTGGAGGCCGGCTGCTCCGCGCCGGTCGCCGCGCTGGCCGGCTGGAACCACCAGACCGAACTGCGGCTGGAGGGCGTGGTCGGCACCCCCGACGGCGCCGCCCTGCTGAAGATGTCCGCCCACGGTCCGATCGTCCTCGACGAGACCGCCGAGCGGCAGGCGGCGGCCCTCGGCCGCGCGCTGGCCGCCCGGCTGCTCGACGCGGGCGCGGCCGCCCTGATGGGGGAGCGAGCCCGATGAGCCCCACCACCGCCACCGACAGCCCGTTCCCGGCCGACAGCCCGTTCGGGGGCACCGTGCCCTCCGCCGGCCGCTGCACCTTCCTGGGCGCGGGCCCCGGCGACCCGGGCCTGCTGACCCTGCGCGCGGTCGAGGTGCTGGCCTCCGCCGACGTGCTGGTCGCCGACCCGCTGACCGCCGCCGCCGTGCGCAGCCACTGTCCCTCCGGTGTGCAGGTGCACTCCCCGGGCGCGGCGGGGCCGGAGTTCGACCTGGCCGACCTGGTCGCCGAGGCCGTGCGGTCCGGCAAGCACGTGGTGCGGACCGTCGACGGCGACCCGGGCCTGGACGGCTGCGCGGCCGAGGAGATGCTCGGCTGCGCCGGCGCCGGGATCGCCTTCGAGGTGATCCCGGGTGTCGCCCAGTCGGTCGGCGTCCCCGCCTACGCGGGCGTGCCGCTGCGCGGCGCGGCCGGCACCGACGTCCGCTTCGTGGAGGCCGCGGCGCTGCTGGCCGGCTCCCCGGTGGACCTGGGCGCGCCGGAGACCACCCTGGTGGTGCGCACCACCCTGGGCCAGCTGCCGGCCACCGCCAACGCGCTGGTCGCCAACGGCCGCAAGCCGGACTCGGCGCTGAGCGCCACGCTCTCCGGCACCACCACCCGGCAGCGCACCTTCACCGCGACCCTGTCCTCCATCGCGGCGGACCTCAAGGCCGCCCGGGTGCTGCCCTCCCCGGTCTCCGCCCCGGTGGACCCGGCCACCCCGGTGATAGCCGTGGTCGGTGAGCAGGTCGCCCACCGCGCCTCGCACTCCTGGTTCGAGACCAAGCCGCTGTTCGGCTGGAACGTGCTGGTGCCGCGCACCAAGGAGCAGGCGCACGGCCTCTCCGAGCAGCTGCGCTCGTACGGCGCGGTGCCGCAGGAGGTGCCGACCATCGCGGTCGAGCCGCCGCGCACCCCGCAGCAGATGGAGCGGGCGATCAAGGGCCTGGTCACCGGCCGCTACGAGTGGATCGCCTTCACCTCGGTGAACGCGGTGCGCGCGGTGCGCGAGAAGTTCGAGGAGTACGGCCTGGACGCCCGGGCGTTCGCCGGGATCAAGGTCGCTGCGGTCGGCGAGACCACCGCGCAGGCGCTGGTGGACTTCGGCGTGAAGCCGGACCTGGTGCCCTCCGGCGAGCAGTCCGCGGCCGGGCTGCTGGAGGACTGGCCGCCGTACGACCCGGTGTTCGACCCGATCGACCGGGTGCTGCTGCCGCGCGCCGACATCGCCACCGAGACCCTGGTGGCCGGCCTGGTCGAGCTGGGCTGGGAGGTCGACGACGTGACGGCGTACCGGACGGTGCGCGCCTCGCCGCCGCCGGCCGAGACCCGTGAGGCGATCAAGGGCGGCGGTTTCGACGCGGTGCTGTTCACCTCGTCCTCGACCGTGCGGAACCTGGTCGGCATCGCGGGCAAGCCGCACAACGTGACGGTCATCGCCTGCATCGGCCCGGCCACCGCCAAGACCGCCGAGGAGCACGGCCTGCGGGTCGACGTGATGGCCCCGGCGCCGTCGGCGGCCGCGCTGGCCCAGGCGCTGGCGGACTTCGGGGCCAAGCGCCGGGACACCGCGACCGCCGCGGGCGAGCCCGTCTACCGCCCCAGTGAGCGCCGTCCCGGCTCGCGCCGCAAGGCCGCGCGCTGACGTAGAGACCGGGGGCGGCCCGACCGCCGCCCCCGGCACCGCACCATCGTTCGGAGAGAGAAGCCGTGTCCGCTGAATTCCCGTACGTCCGCCCGCGCCGGCTCCGCTCGACCCCGGCGGTGCGCCGGCTGGTCGCCGAGACCCGGCTGCACCCGGCGGAACTGATCCTCCCCGCCTTCGTCCGCGAGGGCATCACCGAGCCGAAGCCGATCTCCTCGATGCCCGGCGTGGTCCAGCACACCCGGGACACTCTGCGGAAGGCCGCGACGGAGGCCGCCGAGGCGGGGGTGGGCGGCATCATGCTGTTCGGCCTGCCCGAGGTGAAGGACGCCGTCGGTTCCGAGGGGACCAACCCGGACGGCATCCTGCAGCAGGCGATCCGCGACGTGGTCGCGGAGGTCGGCGACCAGCTGGTGGTCATGTCGGACCTCTGCCTGGACGAGTTCACCGACCACGGCCACTGCGGCGTGCTGGCCGAGGACGGCGCCGTGGACAACGACGCCACCCTGGCGCGCTACGCCGAGATGGCCGTGGTGCAGGCCGAGGCCGGCGTCCACATGGTCGGCCCCTCGGGCATGATGGACGGCCAGATCGGCGTGATCCGCCGGGCGCTGGACGAGGCCGGGCACCAGGACGTGGCCGTGCTCGCGTACACCGCCAAGTACGCCTCCGCGCTGTACGGCCCGTTCCGCGAAGCCGTCAACTCCTCGCTCAAGGGCGACCGCAAGAGCTACCAGCAGGACCCGGCGAACGCCCGGGAGGCGCTGCGCGAGCTGGAGCTGGACCTCGCCGAGGGCGCCGACCTGGTGATGGTCAAGCCCGCGATGCTCTACCTGGACGTCCTGCGCCAGGTCGCCGACGCCTCCCCGGTGCCGGTGTCCGCGTACCAGATCTCCGGTGAGTACGCGATGGTGGAGGCCGCCGCCGCCAACGGCTGGATCGAGCGGGAGCGCACCATCCTGGAGACCCTCACCTCGATCCGCCGGGCCGGTGCCGAGCAGATCCTCACCTACTGGGCCGTCGAGGCCGCCGCGATGCTCAAGTAGCCGACGGGCCGTCGCACCGCGCACGCCGAAGGCCGGGCCCCCGCTCCGTCGGGAGGGGCCCGGCCTTCGTCACGCGTCGCCGTCAGTCGCCGATGTGGGCGAAGCCGCCGCCGCCGCCGAGGAGGGCGGTGGAGGTCGCGGCGCCCCAGCCGAACTCGCCGGCATCGATGTGCGAGGTGTGGGCGATGCCCCCGCCCCCGCCGGCCGCGAACACCGGGTCGGTGGAGGCGATGCCCCCGCCGCCGCCGGCCACGCCGACGTGCGCGGACGCCGCCGGGGCGGCGAGACCGGCCAGCGCCAGCGCGCCGATGGCGGTCAGGGTGATCTTGCCCAGCGTGCTCTTCATGGATCTGCCCTTTCTTCCGGGGCGCCCGGTGCGGGCGCCCTGACTGTGGGGTGTGCTGCCGCCGGGACGCCCGGAGGGCCCGGGGACCAGACGTCCCCGGGCCCTCCGTCGCGCCGTGCGGCTGGATCAGCCGATCAGGTGCGAGACGCCCGCGTCGCCCGAGGACTGGGTGTTCTGGCCGACGTTGCAGATCTGCTTCGGGGTGCTGTTGAGGACCGGGACCTCGATCGGCACGGCCACGCCGAGGACGCCGACCGCCACGTTGTGGATCTCGGGCAGGCAGATGTTCGGGTTGTCCAGGGTGTGGAAGTTCGCGCTGTGGTCGCCGTTGGTGCCGGTGTGGTTGGTGCCACCGTTGCCCTGGACCGAGACGGCGGAGCCGTCCGAGTCGGCGATGGCGCCGGCCGAGCCGGCGGACATCGCGATGGCGGCGGCGGCCAGGCCGGCGGCGGCGAGGGACTTCTTGATCATTGCGGTGTTCCTCTCGGGGGTGAATCGGGGAGCGATTCGAAGGGTGGTCGGTTCGGAAGGGGTGACGCTGCTGGGACGAGCGGTCAGCCGATCAGGTGCGAGATGCCCGCGTCGCCGTGGCTCTGAGTGCCCTGGCCCTGGGTGCAGTACTGCTTGCCACCGCTGTTGGCGATCGGGACCTCGATCGGCACGGCGATGCCGGCCACGCCGACGGCGATGTTGTGGATCTCGGGCAGGCAGACGTTCGCGTTGTCCAGGAAGTGGAAGTTCGGGCTGTGGTCGCCGACGGTGCCGGTGAAGTTGGTGCCGCCGTTGCCCTGGAACGACCCGGCGGCGCCGTCCGCGTCCGCGATGGCCGAGGCCCGCGCCGCC
>NZ_BAAAKJ010000235.1:38427-40409 GCF_039527695.1 Kitasatospora putterlickiae | reverse complement strand
GGCGGCGGCCAGGCCGGCGGCGGCGAAGGACTTCTGGATCATGAGGAGATCCCTCTCTGAAAAAGCTCGGTTTCCGTGCGGTTTCCGTGCGTACGACGCGTTCAACGCTCAGACCCGGTCTGCGGTCACTGACGTCCAGATCAAAGAATCACGGCACGGAAGGTTACGGGGATTTTGGAAAAGAGTCCGGGAGGCGCGGCGGTCAAGGGAATGCGGTGGGATTATTAACCCGAATCGGTTAACCGGTGCCATCGGGAACGCCGGTCGCTCGTTGAGCCCATTGCTTTCGGCCGCGCCCGCGCGGCCGCCTCCCCATTGGATCTCCCGTACGGACAGGTGGAACGGTGAAAAGCATGAGGTTCTCCAAGCGGGCCGGCGCGATGCTGCTGGCGGTCGGTGCGGGCGTGCTCGCCTCCCAGGGGGCGGCGTCCGCCGCCGCCCCGGTCGGCCCGGAACAGGTGGGGGCGCTGGAGGACCAGCTGGCCACCCAGCAGGTACCGCTGGACATCCCGCTGGCGCCGCTGGACAGCCGGATCTCGGGGGCCATCCCGACCTCGCTGCTGATGCCGCCGCCGCCCGCGCACACCACGGGGGACGCGCTGATCCCGGACCACGTCGTGCCCGCGCTCGGCATCGGCAAGGTCGGCCCGACCGCCAAGGCCGAGCTGCCGCTGCCGCTGCTCGACCAGAGCGCCGACCTCGGCGAGCTGCTGCTGGACGCCCCGGCCGCGCCGCTGCACGCCGACACCCCCGCGGTCGGCCTCGGCAAGCCGCTCTCGCTGGTCCAGGACGGCACCGGCCAGCTCGCCGACGGCCGGCTCAAGCTGGGCGAGCTCGACCCGCGGCTGGTGACCGGCGCCGTCCAGGCGGTGCCCGGCGCGAAGGCCACCCTGGGCAACGAGGACGAGCGGATCTCGGTGACCGACTCGGTGGGCAACCTGGCCGCCACCGCGACCGCCACCACCACCGGCGTCGTCCAGGAGACCGGGCTGGCCGGCCTGACCAGCCTCTAGAAGAGAGGGCCCAGGCCACCGGGCCGGACGGAGGAGAGCCCGGCACCCCCTCGACGGGGTGCCGGGCTCTCGCGCGGCGGCTCAGCCGGGCAGCACCCCGAGCAGTCCGCCGACCAGCGGCAGGTCGCGCGGACCGCCTCCGGCGCTGAGCGGGCCGGTCAGCGTCCCGGTGCCGATCGGCGCCAGTCCGCCGTCCGGCTGGACGGTCGCGCCGTTGTTCAGCACGTCGGCCGAGGAGTTGGCCCACGGGTCCAGCCGCAGGTCCTTGAGCGGCGCGATGCCGTAGCCGAGGCCGGTCGTGGTGCCGCCGAGCGCCTGGGCGAGGTCGGTCTTGGCCAGGGCCGCGCCGCCCTCGGCCGGGGCCGCCTGCGCGGTGCCCGCGCCCATGCCGCCGAGCAGCACCGCGGCGCCCAGGGCGGCGGCGAGGCCGGCCCCGCTCTTCTTCATCACCATGCGTCTTCACCTTCGGGGGAGAGGGTCCCGGGCCGTCCGGACCGTGCCCGGGTACGCCGAACCGCCCCCCGGCCGGCGGGCCGGGAGGCAGTGCGGGCGGAGCGCGTGCTGATCGGGATCAGCAGTCCTCCTCGTCGTGGTGCTCGTGGTGCTCCTCCTCGTGGTGCTCCTGCTTCGGGGCCTCGGCGTTGATGCAGGTGTTGCCGAACGCCGGGTTCAGCACGCCGATCAGGTTGATGGAGTTGCCGCACAGGTTGACCGGGACGTGCACCGGGATCTGGAGCTGGTTGCCGGAGATGACACCGGGGGAGTTGGCGGCGACGCCTTCGGCACCGGAGCTGGCGGCGGCACCGCCGGCCGCGCCCAGCACCAGGCCGGCGGCGGCGGCGGACAGGAGGGCGGCCTTCTTCACGTTCTGCATGGGGGTTGATCTCCTCGATCACACACGGATTGAGCGGGCCGCACCCCGCCCGGAGACGGGATGCGGCACGAGTGCGGTGGAGCCGCGGCCGCCGG
>NZ_BAAAKJ010000235.1:35168-38405 GCF_039527695.1 Kitasatospora putterlickiae | reverse complement strand
GGTTCAGCCGGCGTTGACGCAGGTGTTGCCGAACGACGGGTTCAGCAGCGCGATGATGTCGATGGTGTTGCCGCACAGGTTGATCGGGACGTGCACCGGGACCTGGATCTGGTTGCCGGAGAGCACGCCGGGGGAGTTGGCGGCGACGCCCTCGGCACCGGCGCTGGCGAACGCGCCGCCGGCCGCACCGACCACCAGGCCGGCGGTGGCGAGAGACAGGGCGGCGGTCTTCTTGACGTTGCGCATGTGTTCTTCCTCCGTATTCTTCCCGACCGTCTGTGGAAATAGTCGGGAGCCGGGCAGGGGAAATCCTGACCCGTTGGCTTCTGGGAATGCCGTGATTGTCACTCGGGCGGCCCAGATGGCGCGTGTCGCCCATGGCGCGGGCGATGAGTGGCCGCCGCGGCACCGTGCGCCGCGAACAATTCCCGCACGGCCGGGAAGCATTCGAATCGACGCGCGACCGGGAGAATTCCGGACGGGTTTGGACCGGCGGCGGATCTCCTCGTCGTAGCGGGGCGGATGGAGCGTGTTCCGACTGGAGAACGAGGCAGGCTGCCGGGGGAAACGGCCGGATCGGGGTGTCACCCGATTGCCCGGCCCCGGGGTCGCGTTCCCCCGGACGGGTGACAGTCGGGGTGCCCTCGCAACCGGCCAGACCGGGTCTCGTTGGAGATGTCGCACTCCCCGTGCATCTCTGTCGAACAGTCAGGAGGCTCCTACATGAGCATCAAGAAGACGGCCGCCGTCGGCGCCGCTGTGGTCGGCATCGTCGCCGCCGGTGCGGGCACCGCGCTGGCCAGCTCCGGCGCGGAGGGCGTCGCCGCCAACTCCCCCGGTGTCGTCTCCGGCAACCAGATCCAGGTCCCGCTGCACATCCCGGTCAACGTGTGCGGCAACACGATCGACATCGTGGGCATCCTGAACCCGGCCTTCGGCAACACCTGCGTCAACAACGGCTGATCGGACCTCGGTCCGGCCGGTGCGAGCCGCCGCTTCCGTGCTTCCCTCCTGGGGCGCGGGGTGGCGGCTCTCGGCGTTTCCGGGACCGGTCGGTCCCCGGCCCGCCCCTCGTCCGCCGGGTGGGCTCCCTCTCGGCCCGGCGGCGGCGGTGTCGTAGGCTCGCCCGGCGTCGCGGTGTCGGTCGGCGCGCCGGTCACGAGTGGGGCGGGGAGTACCAGAGCTGATGAGCGCGGCATCGAGCACCGGGTCGTCGGAGGCCCAGGAGACCCCGGAGGTCCGGGAGGCCCGGGAGGCCGAGGATGACCGGGGGACCCCGGCGGAGCGGGCCCCCGGCCGGTTCGGCGCCGCGGTGGACCGCTACGCGCCCGCGCTCGGCGCGTACGCCGTGGTCAAGGCGACCGGCCTGACCGTCTTCCTCCTCCTGCTCTCGCACACCGAGGACTTCCTGAAGAAGGACCCGGGGCGCGGCGGCGGCGCCCGGCCGTGGGACGTGCTCGGCACCTGGGACGGCATCTGGTACCAGCGGATCGCCGAGAACGGCTACGACCCGCAGCTGATCCCGGTGCACGGCTACCCGCTGGCCACCTTCTACGAGAACTCCGCCGCGTTCTTCCCGCTCTACCCGTGGCTGATGCGGCTGGTCGGGGCGGTCACCGGGCTCGGCCCGTACGGCTCGGGCATCGTCGTCTCGGTGCTCGCCTCCTTCGTCGCCGCGGCCGGGATCTTCGCGATCGCCGACCGGATCGGCGGCTTCCGGGCCGGTGTGACCGCGGCGGTGATCTGGGGCCTGTTCCCGGGCTCCGGCGTGGAGTGGGCGGTCTACTCGGACTCGCTGTTCGTCGCCCTCTCGGCCTGGGCCTGCTACTGCGTGATGACCCACCGCTGGCTTGCCGCCGGGGTGCTCGCCCTGGTGGCGGGCCTCAACCGGCCGACCGCGGCCGCGCTGATCGCCGCGGTCTCGATCTCCGCGCTGGTGGCGCTGGTGCGGCGCACCGACGGGGTGGCCCGTCCGCTGACCGCGATGCTGATCACCCCGTGGGGCCTGCTGGGCTACGTCGCCTGGGTCGGCTGGCGGATGGGCGACTGGACCGGGTACTTCAAGCTCCAGCGCGGCGCCTGGAACCGCTACTTCGACTGGGGCGCGTCCACCGCCAGCAGCACCCTGGACACGGTCACCGGGCACTGGACGTTCTGGCAGTCCAACCCGGCGCCGGACCTCATCGCGGTGGGCCTGCTGATCGCCCTGCCCGGGCTGCTGGTGCTGCTGCTGCGGCTGCGGCCACCGCTGGTCCTGGTGCTCTACACGCTGCTGACCATCGTCCTGGCGCTGAGCAGCAACCAGATCTACGGCAACATCTCGCGCTACCTGCTGCCGGCCTTCCCGCTGTTCATCGGCCTGGCGGTGGCGCTGCGCCGGCTGCGGCCGTCCACGCTGGGCGGCCTGATCGCGATGCCGGCGGTGGCGGCCGGATGGTACGCGGGCTACGCGCTGTTCGAGCTGGGCATCCCGTAACCGGGGGCCCGCACGGGGCCGCGTAACCTCGACCCATGACGACCAGCCGCACGCCGCCCGTGCGTCAGACGCACGACCTCTCCGGCCTGCTGGACCACGCCAGCCACGTCCTGGCGACCCGGATGGCGGCGGCGTTCACCGAGCTCGGCGTCACCCCGCGCGCCTACGGCGTGCTGTTCCACGCGCTGGCGGCCGAGCGCACCCAGATCCAGCTGGCCGAGCTGGCCGGCCTCGACAAGACCACCATGGTGGTGACCGTCGACGAGCTGGAGCGGACCGGGCTGGCCGAGCGCCGCCCGGCCGAGGCGGACCGGCGGGCCCGGATCGTCCGGGTCACCGAGGCGGGCGAGCGGGCCGTCGAGCGGGGCACGGCGATCGCCGACCGGGTGCACCGGGAGGTTCTGGACTCGCTGCCGCCGGCCGAGCGGACGGTCTTCGTCGCGGCGCTGACCCGGTTGGTGGCCGGGGGAGGGGCGTTGGCCGACCCGGTCGGGGGCGACCGGACGGTGCGCCGCGCCCGTCGTGCCCGGGGCTGAGGCCCGGGCGTGGCGGTAGTCGGTTTCCGGTCGGCTTGTATGCTCCACCTGGCGCCAGGGGGGACGTCCTGGCCGCTGATCGTTCGATGGCACAGCCGTGAAGAGGTGCGGGGATGTCGGGTCGCCGAGACAGGAGTCAGCCCAACGTGGCCCAGCCGCGCCCGGGGGGCTCGACCGGCTCGGCGGGCACCGGATCGGGTGGCGCCGTCCCGGCGCCCCGGCCGG
>NZ_BAAAKJ010000235.1:23476-35148 GCF_039527695.1 Kitasatospora putterlickiae | reverse complement strand
GCGGCCGGGCCGAGGCCCGGCGGGCGGCGCAGTCGAAGGGCCGTGGCGGGCAGGGCGGTGACGGCGGGTCGAACGGCCAGGGCCACCGCCGCTCGGGCGGGCGCGGCAAGAAGCCCGAGCGCAACGTCAAGAAGGTCGTCGGCTGGACGGCGGTCGGCGCGCTGGTACTGATAGCCGGCACCGGTGGCGCGATCTACTTCAAGCTCAACGGCAACATCAAGACCATCGACTCCGACGCGCTCAGCAAGGAGCGCCCGCCGGAGGCCACCGCCGACGCCAACGGCAACAAGCCGGTGAACATCCTGCTGATCGGCTCGGACAGCCGCGGCGGCACCAACTCGGACCTGGGCGGCGGTGACACCGAGGGCGCCCGCTCGGACACCACGATCCTGTTGCACGTCTACGCCGACCACAAGAACGCCATCGGCGTCTCGATCCCGCGCAACACGCTGGTCACCATTCCGCCGTGCAAGCTCCCGAACGGGAAGTGGACCAAGGAACAAAAGGGCAAGGACGTCCTGTTCAACGCCGCGTTCACGGTGGGCGAGTCGCCGGACGGCAACCCCGCCTGCACCCAGAACACGGTGGAGAAGCTCACCGGGATCCGCGTCGACCACACCATGGTGGTCGACTTCTCCGGCTTCGCGGCGATGACCAAGGCCGTCGGCGGCGTCGAGGTCTGCCTGCCCAAGGACATCTACCAGAAGGACCTCAACGAGAAGCTGCCCACCAAGGGCTCCCTCGTCCTGAAGAAGGGCCAGCAGAAGGTCGAGGGCCAGCAGGCGCTCGACTACGTCCGGCTGCGGCACGGCATCGGCGACGGTTCCGACATCGGCCGGATGAAGCGTCAGCAGGCCTTCATGAGCTCGATGATCAGCACGGTGAAGAAGAAGGGCCTGGAGCCCACCACCCTGCTGCCGCTGGCCGACGCCGCCACCAAGTCGCTGCGCGTCGACGAGGGGCTCAACACCGTCGACAAGCTGATGTCCTTCGCCCTGTCGCTGAAGAACATCGACCTGCACGACCTGAAGTTCGTGACGCCGCCCTGGCGTTACAACGAGGCCAACCTCGACCTGGTGAAGCCCGACGCGGACAGGCTGTGGGAGGCCATCCGTGCCGACCGCACCCTGGACGGCAAGGACGCCACCGGCGAGCAGCCCGACGCGCCCGCCACCCCGGCGCCCCCGGCCACCCCGGAGGCCCCGCCAACCACCACCGCGCCCGCCGCCCCCGCCGTCCCGGCGCCCCCGGTCAAGGTCTTCAACGGAACGACCGCCAACGGACTGGGCGCCAAGGCGGGCGAGGCCCTGAAGGCGGCCCAGTTCACCGTCGGCTCGGTGGCCCAGGCGAAGAACAGCAACAAGCTCACCACCACGATCGAGTACGGCGCCGGGCAGAAGGCCAACGCCGAGAAGGTCGCCGAGCTGTTCCCCGGCGCCACCCTCACCCCCACCTCCGCGGCCGGCATCAGCGTGGTCCTGGGCAAGGACTACGCCGACGCCAACGGCGGTGCCGCCGCTGCCGGCGCGACCACCCCGGCCGCCCCGGCCGCGCCCGCCCCGCTGCCGACCTCGGTCACCGAGGAGGCCCGCTCGGCGGACGACGACATCTGCGCCAACACCACTTACGGATCCGGCGGCTGATCCTCCGTGGGAAGCGGGCGGGGCCCCGGCCATCCGGCCGGGGCCCCGCCCGCTCTCACGTCCCGCTCAGGGCCAGACCAGGCAGTAGAGCTGGTGGCCGGCCTCGTGCAGGCGGTTGGCGAAGTCCTGCCACTCGTGCAGCATGCTGTAGATCACGAAGGCGTCGCGCGGGCCCCGGCGGTCGGGGACGGTGGACCAGATGAAGGCGGCGGCGCCGAGTTCGGTCTCGTCCGCCTTGCGCAGCGGCTCGACGACGTTCTGCGGCAGCTGGACGACGGCGTAGTCCGGGTGCAGCACGACGAGTTCCAGCGGCGGCACCTGGTGCAGCGGCACGCCCTGGATGCCGGTGAGGACCATCGCGCTCATGGTCTCCGGTTTGATCTTGGTGGAGAGGTGGCCGTTGGGGGAGCCACTGGTCTCCATCAGGTCGCCCAGCCGGCCGAGCGAGCCGAGCTCGCCCGCGTCCAGGCCGAGCCCGCCCGGCCCGAGGGCGGTCGGGACCCGGGCCGCGGTCGCCCGGTCGGGTGCGCCGAAGTACTTGTACGTCACCCCCACGCGTCCCTCACCCCGCCTCTCGCGGCCACGGCCGCTCCGCCCCGTTCCCGCTCCCTTACCCCCGCGTGCGGCCCCGGCAGGCCTGCGGGGGCCACCCGCCGCCTCGTCGTGGCCGTCCTGCGCCTCGGACACTCGGACCATCCTCACCGGAATTCGCCGGAATCGACAGACCCCCGCACGTCCGGTGTCCCTCCGGACGTGCTCCTTACCCGTCATGCGCCGCCGTACCCAGTCGCGGTACGCGGCAGTCCTCTCCACACCCCTGCGTCGACCCGGAGCGCCCGCCCGTCCTCGCGGCCGGAGGGACTCCGGAGACACTCCGGGTACATAGTCTGACTGGTCCGGGTAACCGGAGCAGCCAGGGGTCCCGTTGTATGGATAACCGTACAGATTCGGGCGCCCGGATCATCGTTCCAGATGATGAGGTCCGACATGCAGAGGTGAAGGACACGATTTGAGACCATGTCTCCCGTGAGCTATCCCTACGAAGCACCCCAGTCCCAGTCGCTCTTCGACCGCGCGTCCGTCGTGACCCCCGGCGGGGTCAACTCGCCGGTGCGCGCCTTCCGCGCCGTCGGCGGTACGCCGCGCTTCATGGTGTCCGGCACCGGCCCCTACCTGACCGACGCCGACGGCCGTGAGTACGTCGACCTGGTCTGCTCGTGGGGACCGATGATCCTCGGCCACGCGCACCCGGCCGTGCTCGACGCCGTGCGGGGGGCGGTGGCCCTCGGCACCTCCTTCGGCACCCCCGGCCAGGGCGAGGTGGAGCTGGCCGAGGAGATCGTCGCCCGGGTCGCCCCGGTCGAGCAGGTCCGCCTGGTCTCCTCGGGCACCGAGGCCACCATGTCGGCGATCCGGCTGGCCCGCGGCTTCACCGGCCGCGCGAAGGTCGTGAAGTTCGCCGGCTGCTACCACGGCCATGTGGACGCTCTGCTGGCCGCCGCCGGTTCCGGCGTCGCCACCTTCGGCCTGCCGGACACCCCCGGCGTCACCGGCGCCCAGGCCGGCGACACCATCGTGCTGCCCTACAACGACCTCGCCGCCGTCGAGGAGGCCTTCCGGGCCCACCCCGGCGAGATCGCCTGCGTGATCACCGAGGCCTCGCCCGGCAACATGGGCGTCGTCCCGCCGCTGCCCGGCTTCAACGGCGGCCTGGCCCGGCTCTGCCGGGAGAACGGCGCGCTGTTCATCTCGGACGAGGTGATGACCGGTTTCCGCGTCTCCAAGGCCGGCTGGTACGGCCTGGAGGCGGCGAACGAGGGCTGGGCGCCCGACCTGCTGACCTTCGGCAAGGTCATGGGCGGCGGCTTCCCGGCCGCGGCCTTCGGCGGCCGCGCCGACGTGATGGCCCACCTCGCCCCGGCCGGACCGGTCTACCAGGCCGGCACCCTCTCCGGGAACCCGATCGCCACCGCGGCCGGCCTGGCCCAGCTGCGCGGCTGCACCGACGAGGTCTACGCGACCGTCGACCGGGTCGCCGGCGAGGTCTCCGGCCTGGTCTCCGCGGCGCTCGCCAAGGAGGGCGTGGCGCACCGGCTGCAGACCGCCGGGAACATGTTCTCGGTGTTCTTCACCGAGGACGCCGTGACGAACTACGACGAGGCGAAGACCCAGGAGGCGTTCCGCTTCACCGCGTTCTTCCACGCGATGCTCGCCGAGGGCGTCTACCTGCCGCCGTCCGCCTTCGAGTCCTGGTTCGTCTCCGCCGCGCACGACGAGCGGGCGCTGGAGCGGATCGCCGCCGCCCTGCCCGCCGCCGCCCGGGCCGCCGCCGAAGCCGCCGCCTAGGCCCCGCCGCCCTTACGAGCCCCAGGAGTACTGAGAAGTGAGCGCCAAGGACATCACCGTCGTCCACCTGATGCGGCACGGTGAGGTGCACAACCCGGAGGGCGTCCTGTACGGGCGGCTGCCGGGCTACCGGCTGTCCGAGCTGGGCCGCGAGATGGCCGAGCGGGTCGCCGAGGACCTGACCGGGCGGGACATCACCCACGTGGTGGCGTCCCCGCTGGAGCGCGCGCAGGAGACCGCCGCGCCGATCGCCAAGTCGCACGGCCTGGACGTCGCGGTGGACGGGCGGCTGATCGAGGCGGAGAACGTCTTCGAGGGCAAGACCTTCGGAGTGGGCGACGGCTCGCTGCGCAACCCGTCCTACTGGAAGTACCTGACCAACCCGTTCAAGCCCTCCTGGGGCGAGCCGTACCTGGAGCAGGCGGTGCGGATGATGGGCGCGCTGGCCGCCGCCCGGGACGCCGCGCGCGGGCACGAGGCGGTCTGCGTCAGCCACCAGCTGCCGATCTGGATCGTCCGCTCCTTCGTGGAGCGCCGCCGGCTCTGGCACGACCCGCGCAACCGGCAGTGCTCGCTGGCCTCGCTGACCAGCTTCACCTACGAGGGGGACCGGATCGTCTCGGTCGGCTACCGCGAGCCGGCCCGCGACCTGCTGCCGGCCCACCTGGTCGGCAAGGGCGGCAAGAGCAAGCCGGTGGGCAAGAGCTTCGGCGCCTGAGCCCCGCCCGAACCCCGCCGCGGGGACGGGTGATTCCGGGTACGCCGAGGAAGCCCGGACGAGCGGAACGGTGTTCATGGTTCCCGATCCGGTGTAAGAGCCGTGTGAGTAAGACCTGGGTCACATTCCCGCGACACCAGGTGCGGCGCTCCCGCCGCAGGTCAGAGGGGGTCCGGCAGAGAAGGCCGGACCCCCCGGGGCCCGGCCGTGACTTCATGCGAAACTTTTCACATGTCTGGCATGACGCGCCCTCGTCCTCGTGTCGCCGCCGCCGCGGTCACCGCCGCCGCTGCCGCGCTGGTCCTCACCGCTTGCAGTTCCTCCGGCTCCTCGGCCGGTGGCGACGGCCAGATCGGGTTCGTCACGGCCAAGGGCAAGGGCGGCAACATCTCCACCGCCGCCGTCGGCCACCGCCAGGACGCGCCCGACATCGGCGGGAAGACCCTGGAGGGCGACCCGGTCAGGCTCTCCGACTACCGGGGCAAGGTCGTCGTGCTGAACGTCTGGGGCTCCTGGTGCGGCCCGTGCCGCTCGGAGGCCGACGACCTCCAGCGGGTCTGGGAGAAGTACCGGGACCAGGGCGTGCAGTTCCTCGGCATCAACACCCGGGACACCGAGATCAACAACGCCGTCCGCTTCGAGCAGGAGAAGGGCGTCACCTTCCCCAGCATCTACGACCCGGCCGGCGCCGAGCTGCTCAAGTTCCCCAAGGGCAGCCTCAACCCGCAGTCCATCCCGACCACCCTGGTGGTCGACCGGGACGGCAGGCTGGCCGCCCGAGCCGTCGGCGGCCAGACCGACGACGCCCTGGAGTCGATGCTCCAGCCGATCGTGGCGGAGCAGCAGAAGTGAGCGGGACACTGCTCCTCGCCGACAACATCGGGACCATCCAGAGCGGGGCGCTGCTGGTCGCGGCGCCGATCGCGGTGGCGGCCGGCCTGGTGTCGTTCTTCTCGCCCTGCGTGCTGCCGCTGGTCCCCGGCTACCTCTCCTACGTCACCGGCTTCTCCGCCGCCGACCTCGCCGACGCGCGTGGGGCCCGGCGCGGCCGGATGCTGGCGGGCGCGCTGCTGTTCATCCTCGGTTTCACCGCCGTGTTCGTATCCGGTGGCGCGCTGTTCGGCTTCTTCGGCCAGACGCTCCAGGAGCACAAGCGGGTCATCTCGATCGTGCTCGGCTCGGTGACCGTCGTGATGGGCCTGGCCTTCATGGGCCTGGTGCCCGGGCTGAGCATGCGCGAGCTGCGTTCGCACCGCCGCCCGGCCGTCGGCCTGCTCGGCGCGCCGATGCTGGGCGTGGTGTTCGGTGTGGGCTGGACCCCCTGTCTCGGCCCGACCATGTCGGCGATCCAGACGCTGGCCTTCAACGAGGCCGACGCCGGGCGCGCAGCCCTGCTGATGACCGCCTACTGCCTGGGCCTCGGCGTACCGTTCGTCGTGGCCGCGGTGGCCTTCCGGCGCGCGCTGGGCGCCTTCGGCTGGGTCAAGCGGCACTATCCGCTCGTGATGCGGATCGGCGGCGGCATGCTCGTCGTGGTCGGTCTGCTCCTGGTCACCGGGGCCTGGGACTCGATGGTGAGTGACCTGCAGAACCAGTTCGCCGACTTCCAGATCGGAATCTGACCCGTGACCAAGACCACGACCGATCGCGAGCAGCGCGAGGCCGCCGCCGCGCAGGGCGAGGCCGAGGGCGCGGCCGAGCGGCTCACCACCGCCCCGGCCGAGTCCGACGGCCCCACCGGCATCGGCGTGCTCGGCTGGCTGCGCTGGATGTGGCGCCAGCTGACCTCGATGCGGGTCGCGCTGATCCTGCTGTTCCTGCTCTCGCTGGCGGCCATCCCCGGCTCGCTGATCCCGCAGAACGGCCAGAACCAGTTCAAGGTCGAGACCTGGAAGGCGCAGCACACCACGGTCGCGCCGATCTACGAGAAGCTCCAGCTGTTCGACGTCTACAGCTCGGTCTGGTTCTCGGCGATCTACATCCTGCTGTTCGTCTCGCTGGCCGGCTGCATCGTGCCGCGCACCTGGCAGTTCGTCGGGGTGCTGCGCGCGGCGCCCCCGGCGGCGCCGCGCAACCTGACCCGGATGCCGGTGTACGCGGCCTGGCGCACGGACGCGGACGCCGAGGCCGTCAACACCGCCGCCCACCGGCTGCTGCGCGGGCGGCGGTTCCGGGCGCACCTGGCCGGCGGCGCGGTGGCGGCCGAGAAGGGCTACCTGCGCGAGGTCGGCAACCTGGTCTTCCACCTGTCGCTGTTCGCGCTGCTCGGCGGCTTCGCCTGGGCGAGCCTGGCCAGCGGCACCGGCGGCAAGCTGCTGGTCGAGGGCGACGGCTACTCCAACACCATCACGCAACTGGACGACTTCACCGGCACCCGGTTCTACGGCAGCGACGACCTCGACCCCTTCTACGTGAAGCTGAACAGCTTCACCTCGAAGTTCCAGAACAACGGCTCGCAGATCGGCAGCGCGCGGCAGTTCACCGCGGGCGTCGAGTACTACGAGGGCAGCGACCCGTCGAAGCTCAAGCAGGGCAAGATCGAGGTCAACCACCCGCTGGAGATCGGTGGCAGCAAGGTCTACCTGATCGGCCACGGCTACGCCCCGGTGATCGAGGTCCGCAACGCGGCCGGCGAGGTCGTCTACAGCGGCGCCACGCCGTTCCTGCCGCAGGACGGCAACCTGACCTCCACCGGCGTCATCAAGGTCTCCGACTACGGCGAGAAGGACGGCAAGAAGACCCAGCTGGGCCTCTCCGGCTTCTTCCTGCCGACCTCGCCGGCGGCCTTCGACCCGAACCTCGGCCCGCGCTCGCTGTTCCCCGGTGACGCGGACCCGGCGCTGGTGCTCAACGCCTACGCGGGCGACCTGGGCACCGACTCCGGCCTGCCGCAGAACATCTACCAGCTCAACACCAAGAACCTGACCCAGCTCCAGCGGGACGGCGAGGCGGCCAAGGCCAAGCTGAAGCCCAACCAGGTCTGGGAGCTGCCGGACGGCTACGGCACGGTCACCTTCAAGGGCTACAAGCAGTGGGCCAGCTTCAACGTCTCGCACCGTCCGGGCAACGGCATCGCCCTGGCCGGCGGGGTGGCGGCGATCGCCGGCCTGATCGGCTCGCTGTTCATCCAGCGGCGCCGGATCTGGGTGCGCGCGGTGGCCCTGCCGGACGGCGGCACCCTGGTCGAGCTGGCCGGTCTGGGCCGCAGCGAGTCGGCGAAGATCGCCGAGGAGCTGGCCGCGCTCGCGGTGGACCTCCAGGACGACGCCCCGGCGCTCGACGACGAGCCCGACGAGCCCGACGCCCTAGACGAGCCCGACGAGGGCGGTACCACCGAGGCCGACGAGGCCTCAGCACCCGAAGAATCCGCAGTCCCCGCCGACCAGAACTCCAAGGAGTAGACGGTGCACCTCGCCTCGTCGGTCGACCCGCAGCTGGCCGACCTGTCCAACAAGCTGATCTATTCGGCGATGGCGGTCTATCTGATCGCCATGTTCGCCTACATGTTCGAGTGGACCTTCGGCTCGAAGGGCGCCGTCGCCGTCCGCTCCATCGAGCAGGCCGGCCTGGCCGCGACCGTCGCGGACGCCGAGGCCAAGGCCAAGGGCGCCAAGAAGGTCACCGTCACCGTCGCCTCCGCGCACGGCGGCACCACCACGCTGACCCGCACGGCGCTGGCCGGCGAGGGCGCCACGGTGGTGACCAGCGGGCGCGGCGACGACGAGGTCGACGGTCCCGGCGCGGCCGGCACCAGTGTGAAGGCCGACCTGGCCGGCCGGATCGCGGTCTCGCTCACCGTCCTCGGCCTCCTGCTGCACATCGGCGGCGTCCTCACCCGCGGCCTCTCGGTCTCCCGCTGGCCGTGGGGCAACATGTACGAGTTCTCCTGCGCCTTCGCGCTCGCCATGACGGTGGCCTTCGTCGGCCTGCTGGTCGCGAAGAAGCCGGTCCGCTGGCTCGGCCTGCCGGTCACCCTGGCGGTGGTGCTCACCCTCGGCATCGCCACCGAGGTGCTGTACACCGAGTCCGAGCAGCTCGTCCCGGCCCTGCACTCCTACTGGCTGGCGATCCACGTCTCCACCGCGATCGTCTGCGGCGGCGCCTTCTACGCGGCGTTCGTCACGACGCTGCTGTACCTGGGCAAGGACTCCTTCGACAAGCGGATGGCGGCCGGCCTGACCAAGGGCCCGCTCGGCACCTCGGCGTCGGTCTGGCGCCGGCTGCCCGCCGCGTCGACCCTGGACAAGCTGTCCTACCGGATCAACGCCCTGGTCTTCCCGCTGTGGACCTTCACCATCATCGCGGGCGCGATCTGGGCCGAGGCCGCCTGGGGCAAGTACTGGGAATGGGACCCGAAGGAGACCTGGTCGTTCATCACCTGGGTCGCCTACGCGTGCTACCTGCACGCCCGCGCCACCGCCGGCTGGAAGGGCCGCAAGGCCGCGTACCTGGCGCTCGCCGCCTTCGCCTGCTGGCTGTTCAACTACTACGGCGTGAACATCTTCGTCACCGGCAAGCACTCCTACGCGGGGATTTGACCGGGACCGGAAACCACCCACCGGCCCGGCACTCACAACGAGTTGGCCGGGCCGAGGTGCGACAGGGGTAGTTCGTGCCGGCCCGCCCGGTCCGGCACGGGGAGGAACTGAGGAGGAAATCGCGCGATGGAGTGCGACGAGGTCATGCTGACCGTCCGAATCACCGCCGCCGAGCACCTGCTGCTCCGCCGGCTCGCCCAGGGACATCGCAGCGACGTGTCCGAGGTGGTGGCCGACGGGCTGCTGGACATCATCCCCACGCTGAGCTCGCCGGCCGACGCCTACCGGCTGCTGGGCGCCCTGGCGGCCCCCGCGCCGTGCGCGCTGACCGTCTGGCTGCCGACGCCGCTGGCCGACCTGCTGGTGCCGGGTGCGGCGCGGATCGCCCAGCTGACCCAGGTGCGGATCGGCTCGGCCAGCGCGATGCTGGGCTCCGCGCTGCGGCTGTGGCTGGCCCAGGACCCGGGGCGGCTGGCGGAGAACCTCTCGGTGATGCACGCCGGCCGGCCGTCCGCGCTGATGGCCGCCTGACGGGTTCAGCCGGCGAGCGGCAGGCCGCGCCGGGCGGGGGCCGGCGCGGTCGCGGCCGGGCCGCCGTCGGCCGGTCCGGTGAGCAGCCGGGCCTCGGCCACCGTCCGGCCGTCCTGCACCATCAGGACCCGCAGCGGCGCCCGCCGCCCGCTGCCGCCGCCGGTCCGCTGCCCGCCCTCCCGGACGGCCCGCACCACGCAGGGGCGGTCCGGGACGATCGGGTCGTGGAAGGACGTGACCAGTTCCAGCGGCACCACCCGGTCCGGGTGGTGCAGGCGCTGGGCGGCCTGCCGGGCGGCCTCCAGGACGAGCATCCCGGGCAGGTGGCCGGGTGCCGGGTCCCTCGGGTCGAACAGCACCGGGTGACCGGCGTCCGCGTGCAGCAGCCAGCTGCCGGGCAGCAGCGCGGGGCCGAGCACCACGTCGGCGGCCTGCTGGCGGCCCACCAGCTCCGGGGCGGTGGCCTGGCCGGTGAGCCGCAGCGGGGCGGCGGCCGGGCCGGGGCCGCGCAGCCGGTCGTAGGCGGCGGGGGAGAGGATCCGCAGCCCGCCGAAGCCGCGGCCGACGGGGTGGCCGTCGCGCTCGACCTCGGCGTGCACCCGCAGCGCGGCCAGCCGGCCGTGCCGCATCCGGACGTCGTGGCAGGTGATCCGGAGCATCAGCTCGGCGGGGGCGGCGGTGACCGCCAGGCTCTCCAGGCCGGCCGGGCCGAGCGTGTAGCCGAGTTCCTCCAGCACCGCGTGGTGGTCGTGCGGGACGCCGAATCCGGCGTGGCCGACCAGCAGGGCGGCCTGCCGGACCGTCTCGGCCATCAGCACCGGGTCGTGGTGCCGGTCGCCGGGCAGCCGATAGAAGCCGTGCAGCCGGGGCCACTGGGCGCCGAGCAGGAAGTCGTACGGGCCGGTGGCCTGCCAGCCGGTGATCAGCACCTCGGCGACCGAGGAGCGGTGCACCAGGTGGCGCGAGACGGTCCGTTCGTGGAAGTCGTAGCCGCCCGGGCCCGGACCCGCGGGGCCGTGGGGGTGGGGATAAGGGGCGTCGCCGTCCATCGCGGTGAACACTGGCATGGCGGGCCCCACTCCCGGGTGTCGGTCGGCCGGCCGTGCGGGCGGCCCTGAGAAAACATACAGGCCACCCGGTTTCTGCTCCCCCTGCGGGGTCGGCGCGGACACGCACCCGCCCAGCCCACGGTACTCGGGCTCCGGCCTGCGGCAACGTCCGGCCGACCCGGTCCGGGCCTTGGGCGAGGGGCCCTTCCCCCCTGGACGGCGGGGGCCGGACAGGGGCTAGATTAGATACCAACCATGCGGTTTCGGGCGGTCGCGGCGCGCCACCGACGGTCCGCAGACGGGGGCACCGCGGCTTCGACGGCGGCGCCGTGACAGCAACCGGGCGGGCCGCAGCCCGTCGCGGCCGGGGCCGGAGGGGCCGAGTGGCTAAGCAGGAACGGGCGGGGCGAACCAGGCAGGCCGTGCTGTTCGCCGCGGCGGACACCTTCGCCGACGCGGGCTTCGAGTCGGCGAGCCTGGTCGACATCAGCCGCCGGGCGGGCGTCAGCAAGGGCGCGCTCTACTTCCACTTCGTCTCCAAGCAGGCGCTGGCCGACGGGGTCCGCGCCGAGGCCGCCGACACCATCGGCCTGGCGGTGCTGCGGGCGCTGCGCGGCGGCGGTCCGGCCGTCCAGGAACTCGTCGACCTCACCCATGAACTGGCCCGGCTGCTGCGGGAGGACGTGGTGGTCCGGGCCGGCGTGCTGCTCGGCCTCGGCGGCCGGCCGGCGGGCTGTGACGCCGGTGCGGTGGTGGCCCCGGCCGGCTCGCCGCCGGAGCCCTCCACGGACGCCTGGCGGAGCCTCACCGCCGTCTTCCGCGCCCTGCTCGACCGGGCCTCGGCGGT
>NZ_BAAAKJ010000235.1:22314-23409 GCF_039527695.1 Kitasatospora putterlickiae | reverse complement strand
GAGAACGACCGCTGCCGGCACCGCCCGCTGTACAGCGAGATCGTGCACCGGGCGCGGGCGGCCGGGCTGCTCACCACCCTCGCGGCCGGCCTGGTCCTGTTCGCCGCCGAGTCCACCGGCCGGCTCGCCCCCGCCGCGATCAGCGGCCTCTGGTCGACCGCCCTGCCCTCCCTCGTCCCGGCCGACCGCCTGCCGGAGTACCGGATCTAGGGGCCCCGTCCCGAGCCGCCGGGGTCACAAGCGCCGGGTCAGCGCGCCCCGGAGGCGAGCGGGCGAACGGCGGTGTCGAGGCGGGCGAGGGTGCCTGGTTCGACCAGGCCGGGGAGCAGCAGCGCCCAGAGGTCGGCCATGCGCTGCAGCAGGTCCCTGCGGTCCGTCAGCACCTGGGAGCTGAGCTGGATGCCGGTCACCGCGCCGGTGATCACCCCGGCGGCGGCCGCCGGCCGCACCCCCGGGGACAGCTCGCCGGCCTCCAGCGCGTGCTCCAGCAGCTCGTGCGCCGCGTCCGTCCAGGCCTGGTAGGCGCCGATCTGCGGCTGGGTGAAGCTGCCGTGCTCGATGGTCAGCCGGATCGCGCCGCGCAGCAGCGGGTCGTCCAGCAGGGAGTGCGCGAACGCGTAGCCGAGGTCGATGACGGTCTGCATCGGGCTGTCGGAGGCGGGCTGCCAGGTGGCCAGCCAGGACCCCTGGCCCTCGATCACGGCGAGCGCCAGCTCCTCCTTCGACGGGAAGTGGAAGTAGAGCGCGCCCTTGGTGACGCCGGCCCGTTCCAGGATCTCGGCCATGGTGGCGCCCGCGTAGCCGCGTTCGTCGAACACCTCGGCCGCGGCGCGCAGCACCGCCTGGCGGGTCGCCAGCGCCCGGGCCTGCCTGGCCATCGCAGCCTCCCTGATCTCTGTCGTCGGCAGCGGCTGGATCCTACGGGGGCGCGCCGGGCGGCCGCCCCCGTACCGTGCGGTAGCGATCCTTTCGAGCCGTTCCGGGCGCCGGTGCGCGTCGGCCCGCGTCAGCTCCGGCAGGAACGCCGCCAGCGGCCCCAGCAGGCACCCCAGCACCACCATCGCCCCCGCCAGCGCCACGAACATCAGCCCCCGC
>NZ_BAAAKJ010000235.1:13926-22286 GCF_039527695.1 Kitasatospora putterlickiae | reverse complement strand
AACGCGGCCAACACCCTGCCGCCGCCTGCTGGGCGGCCGCGGCGCGGGCCATCAGCACGGCGGTCAGGGCGGCGAGCTCCTCGTCGGTGAGCGAGCCGCGGACGATGCGGACGAGTGGTTCGGCGGAAGCGGTCATGGTCCGGTCTTCTCCCGGCGGATGGTGGTGTGTGGTCGTCGTCGGCGTGCCCGGCGGTACGGTGCCCGGCCGGGCGGCGCTGCCGCTACATCGGCGGGTTGCCGTGCTTGCGGCTCGGCAGGTCCGCGTGCTTGGTGCGCAGCATGGCCAGCGAGGACGCCAGGACCTGGCGGGTCTCGGCGGGGTCGATGACGTCGTCCACGAGGCCGCGCTCGGCCGCGTAGTACGGGTGCATCAGTTCGCTCTTGTATTCCTTGATCTTCTGGGCGCGCATCGCGTCCGGGTCGTCGGCGGCGTTGATGTCCCGGCGGAAGATGACGTTGGCGGCGCCCTCGGCGCCCATCACGGCGATCTCGTTGGTCGGCCAGGCGAACGAGAGGTCGGCGCCGATCGAGCGCGAGTCCATGACGATGTAGGCGCCGCCGTAGGCCTTGCGCAGGATCAGCTGGATCCGCGGCACGGTCGCGTTGCAGTAGGCGTAGAGGAGCTTCGCGCCGTGCCGGATGATGCCGTCGTGCTCCTGGTCGACGCCGGGCAGGAAGCCGGGGACGTCGAGCATGGTGACCAGCGGGATGTTGAAGGCGTCGCACATCTGGACGAAGCGCGCGGCCTTCTCGCTGGCGTTGATGTCCAGGACGCCGGCCAGCGACTGCGGCTGGTTGGCGATGATGCCGGTGACGTGGCCGTCGATCCGGGCGAGCACGCAGAGCACGTTGGTGGCCCAGCGCTCGTGGACCTCCAGGTACTCGCCGTGGTCGACGATCTCCTCGATCACCTTGCGCATGTCGTACGGCCGGTTTCCGTCGGCCGGCACCAGGTCGAGCAGCGAGTCGTTGCGGCGGTCCACCGGGTCGTCGTTGACGGCGGCCGGCGGCATCTCGCGGTTGTTCTGCGGCAGCAGCGACAGGAGGTAGCGGACCTCCTCGATGCAGGACTGCTCGTCGTCGTAGACGAAGTGCGAGACGCCGGAGACCCCGGCGTGCACGTCGGCGCCGCCGAGCCCGTTCTGGCTGATCTTCTCGCCGGTGACGGCCTGGACGACGTCCGGGCCGGTGATGAACATCTGCGAGGTCTCGCGGACCATGAAGACGAAGTCGGTGAGGGCCGGCGAGTAGGCCGCGCCGCCGGCGCACGGGCCGAGCATCACGGAGATCTGCGGGATGACGCCGGAGGCCTTGGTGTTGCGCTGGAAGATGCCGCCGTAGCCGGCCAGCGCGGTGACGCCCTCCTGGATGCGGGCGCCGGCGCCGTCGTTGAGTGAGACCAGCGGGGCACCGGCCGCGATGGCCATGTCCATGATCTTGTGGATCTTCTGGGCGTGGGCCTCGCCGAGCGCGCCGCCGAAGATCCGGAAGTCGTGGGCGTAGGTGAAGACCGTCCGGCCGTGCACGGTGCCCCAGCCGACGACGACGCCGTCGGTGTGCGGCTTCTTCGCCTCCAGGCCGAAGCCCTGGGCGCGGTGCCGGCGCAGCGGCTCGACCTCGCGGAACGAGCCCTCGTCGAGCAGCAGGTCGATGCGCTCGCGCGCGGTCAGCTTGCCCTTGGCGTGCTGGGCCTCGGTGGCCTTCTCGCTCGGACCGCGGCGGACCTGCTCGCGCAGTTCGTGCAGCTCCGCGACCCTGCCCCGCACGTCCGCGGGTGCTTCGGGGGAGGCGTCGTCGTCGACCGGCGCCTGGTGCACAACCGTCATCTCGAACCACTCCAAAGGTGAGGGAACTGTCCGACAGCCAACGTCTGCGATGCCCCCGGCTGCGAATCACTTCTTCACTTATGACTGTACGAGGGGCCGCACGCTGGTTTCGGCGTCGATTCCGTACAAGGTCGCGTCCGTTTAGATGTCAGGGCTGCACAGAAACCGAAGCGTTTCGGCCCGCGCGGCGGGTAGCCGTTCGATTACCCCGGGCTGTCGGCAGGATGGCCGCCGGGTGAGCTGAACATGAGGAAACATGCAGGTCAGGGCTGTTTCGGTGAATTCATCCGGGGCCGGCTCAAGGGTTGCTCAAGGGGCGCCCGGTGCGCCGGGGAAGGCCGTGCCCATGAGCCGGCGGTGCCCTGCCAGTCGTAGGGATGCGCCAAAAACACCGCAGCCCACCCGGTGGATGCCGGGTGGGCTGTCCGGGCGACGCGGGTCAGGCCCGCCGCTCCTCGTCCGGGTCCTCCTTGCCGCGCAGCTCGTTCTCGCGGCGGCGAAGATCCGCCTCCCACTGCTTGAGCATGTCCTCGTGCTCGTTGTCGTGCTTCTTCAACGAGGCGAGGAACTCGGGGTCGTCGTCCGGGGCGAGCGGGCGGCCGTCGCGCCGGCGGTCGTGCGCCGGGCCGCCCGCGCCGTGGCCGCCGGCCGGGGCGGTGCGCACCCCGCGCCGCTTGCCGGCCGCCAGCCAGGCGATCGAGCCGACGAGCGGGAAGAGCAGCACGATGATCACCCAGACCACCTTGGGGAGGTGCTTCACCTCCTCCTCGGGCGTGGTCAGGCAGTCGATGAAGGCCCACACCCACAGGGCGAGCGGGAGCACGATGGTCAGGATCCTCAGCACGGCGGCGATCTCCCCCGGGCGGCGTCGGTGGCGGTCCGGCCCCCCGGCGCGGCGGCCGCTGGCGGTAAACCGCGTCAAGGGGGCCCTTGACACAGGCCAGGCTAGCGGGTGGCGGATACTGGCTGGCATGGCATACGACGATCTCCGCTCGTTCCTGCGGGCCCTCGACCGCGAAGGCGACCTCAAGCGCATCAAGGCGGAGGTGGACCCCCATCTGGAGATCGGCGAGATCGTCGACCGTGTGCAGAAGGCCAAGGGCCCGGCCCTGCTGTTCGAGAACGTCAAGGGCTCCACGATGCCGCTGGCGATGAACGTCTTCGGCACCGAGCGCCGGCTCGCCAAGGCGCTGGGCCTCAAGGGCCCGGAGGAGATCGGCGACAAGATCTCCGGCCTGCTGAAGCCGGAGCTGCCACAGGGCTTCACCGGCTTCCGGGACGCCTTCGGCAAGCTGGCCTCGATGGCCCACGTGCCGCCGAAGAACGTGAAGTCCGGCGACGCGCCCGTGCACGAGGTGGTGCTCACCGGCGAGGACGTCAACCTGGACGAGCTGCCGGCGCTGTTCACCTGGCCGCTGGACGGCGGCTCCTTCTTCAACCTGGGCCTCACCCACACCAAGGACCCGGACACCGGCATCCGCAACCTCGGCCTGTACCGGCTGCAGCGGCACGACCGCCGCACCATCGGCATGCACTGGCAGATCCACAAGGACAGCCGCAACCACGCCGCGGTGGCCGCCAAGCGCGGTGAGCGGCTGCCGGTCGCGATCGCCTTCGGCTGCCCGCCGGCCGTCACCTACGCGGCCACCGCGCCGCTGCCGGGCGACATCGACGAGTACCTGTTCGCCGGCTTCGTCGCGGGCGAGCGGGTGAAGATGGTGGACTGCAAGACCGTCCCGCTGCAGGTCCCGGCCGACGCCGAGGTGGTCCTGGAGGGCTGGCTGGAGCCGGGCGAGCTGCTGCCCGAGGGCCCGTTCGGCGACCACACCGGCTTCTACACGCCGCAGGAGCCGTTCCCGGCGCTCACGATCGACTGCGTGACGATGCGCCGCCGTCCGATCCTGCAGTCCATCGTGGTCGGCCGCCCGCCGACGGAGGACGGCCCGCTGGGCAAGTTCACCGAGCGCTTCTTCCTGCCGCTGCTGAAGATCATCATCCCGGACATCGTCGACTACGACCTGCCCGAGGCCGGCGGCTTCCACAACTGCGTGATCGTCTCGATCGACAAGAAGTACCCGAAGCACGCGCAGAAGACCATGCACGCCATCTGGGGCGCGCACATGATGTCGCTGACCAAGCTGATCATCGTGGTGGACGCCGACTGCGACGTCCACGACTACCAGGAGGTCGCCTGGCGGGCCTTCGGCAACGTCGACTACAGCCGCGACCTCACCGTGGTGGAGGGGCCGGTCGATCACCTCGACCACGCCTCCTACCAGCAGTTCTGGGGCGGCAAGGCGGGCATCGACGCGACCCGCAAGCTGCCCGAGGAGGGCTACACCCGCGACGGCGGCTGGCCCGAGATGGTCACCTCCGACCCGGCGACCGCCGCCCTGGTGGACCGGCGCTGGAAGGAGTACGGGCTGTGAGCACCGCCGCCGCGCTCCCCGAGGTGCCGCCCGGCAAGGTCAAGGCCTTCCTGCGGCTGGTGATGATCGAGCACTCGGTCTTCGCCCTGCCGTTCGCCTACATCGCGGCGCTGACCGCGATGTTCCTGGCCGACGGGCGGGTGCACTGGGGCGAGCTGTTCATCGTCACGGTGTGCATGGTGGGCCTGCGGACCTTCGCCATGGCGGCCAACCGGATCATCGACCGGGAGATCGACGCCCGCAACCCGCGCACGGCCGGGCGCGAACTCGTCACCGGCGCGGTGTCGCTGAAGACCGCGTACGTGGGCTCGGCGGTCGCCCTGGTGGTCTTCCTCGGCGCGGCCGCGCTGCTCAACCCGCTCTGCCTGGCGCTCGCGCCGGTCGCCGTGGTGCCGATGGTCGTCTACCCGTACGGCAAGCGGTTCACCGACTTCCCGCAGGCGATCCTGGGCCTGGCCCAGGCGATGGGCCCGGTGGGCGCCTGGCTGGCCGTCACCGGCTCGTGGTCCTGGGACGCGGTCGTGCTCGGCGCGGCGGTCGGCGTCTGGATCGGCGGCTTCGACCTGATCTACGCCTGCCAGGACGTCGCCTCGGACCGGGCGGGCGGCGTGCGTTCGGTGCCGGCGCGGTTCGGCGTCCCGGCCGCGATCCGCGGCGCGCGCGGCTGTCACGTGGTCACCACGCTGCTGCTCGGCTGGTACGCGGTGCTCACCGACGCGGGCGTCGCGTTCTGGATCGGTCTGCTGGTGGTGGCCGGCGCCTTCGTCTACGAGCACACCATCGTCAAGCCGAACGACCTGTCGCGGCTGAACCGGGCGTTCTTCCAGACGAACGGCTTCGTCGGCATCTCGCTGTTCTTCTTCGCGCTGCTCGACCTGGTGGTGCGCGGCCTCGGCGTCTGAGGCCGCGCCCCGCCGGGGCCGCTACTTCCCGCCCTCGTCGAGCGTGTGCTTGACGAGGGCGTTCGCGTGTCCGTGGCCGAGCCCGTGCTCCTCCTTCAGCCAGGCGACCAGTTCCGTGTGGCGGGTCAGCGGGGAGGAGCGGATCAGCTCCTTCCAGTGGGCGATCGGCTGCCCGTACTTCTTCTCGATGGAGGGGAAGTAGGAGGCGGGGCCCTTGGTGGCGGGGGTGGTCTGCGGCGTCACCGTGTTCGTCATGCCCTTAAGACCGGCGGCGGCGCCCGAACTCATCGGAGCGCCGGATGTGATCCGCGCCACAGGCCGGTGCGGCAGGCCCGCGCGTCCCCGGCGCTCGCCGTCGGCGTCACGGGCGTCCGTGCGCAGGGGCGCAGATCGGCCAGTCCATGCGGCCCGGCGGCCTCGTGCGGTCGTCCGGATGGTGGCCCGATGTCCCTTCGGGCCCCGCGCGCCGAGCCGCTTCGGCCGGGAGAGCCGCAGGTCAGCCGCCCGGAGAGGGGCGTGGGCGGCGAGATGGCCGAAAAACTCATGCAATATAACCTGTGACATTGTTCTGATTACCAGTCGGTGACAGGATCCACGCCAAATCTCCTTCCTTCAGCCCGACCCCACGTCGGGCTGCCCCCACTCACGAAGGATTCGGCGTGCTCCTGCGCACCAGACTCTCCATGCTCGCGGCAGGCGTCGTCGCCTGTTGCGCCACGGCCACCGCCGTGCTGCCGACCCAGGCCCTCGCGGCGCCCTCCCCTGCCGCCGCCCCCGCCCCGACCACGACGACCGCCCCGGCCGGTCCGGTCGGACCCGCCGCCCCCAAAGCCCCGACCACGACGACGGCGTCCGAGGAACCCGGCGAGCCCGCCGCGCCTCTCGACCAGGCGCTGATCGGCGCGACGAGCCTGCTGGAGGAGCCGGCCGAGGCGGCCGCCCCCGCCCAGTTCAAGTCCCTCGCCGTGCAGAGCTGCACCCCGGCCGACTTCGCGGCCCTCACCGGGGCCGACCTCGTCGCCTTCATCAAGAGCTCGACCCCGGAGTGCATCAACTCGCTGTACCAGAGCGCCGGAGCCGACGCGAGCATCTTCAACCAGGCCCGGATGCTGTCCGTCGCGGCCGCCCTCAAGGACGTGGCGGCGACCTACTCCGGCGACAACACGGCCGGCATCGCGCAGCTGGTGAAGTACCTGCAGGTGGGCTACTACATCCAGTTCAACTTCCCGGCGGCGGGCGCGTACACCCCCGCGCTCACCGACGCCGTCACGGCCGCCCTGGACACCTTCTTCGCGGGCACCCGCTGGCGCGACGTCAGCGAGAACAACGGCCGCATCCTCAAGGAGGTGGTGTGGCTCACCGACAGCGCCAACGTCCAGGCCCGCTACCTGGGCGTCTACAAGCGGATCCTGGACGAGTACGACAACACGTACAACCAGTTCCCGCAGATGCGCAGCGCGGTCAACTCGGTGCTGTACTACCCGCTCTGGGAAGGCTACCGGAACAAGGACTTCGTCCGGGCGCTCGCGGCCGACCCGGCCCTGATCAACTCGCTCGCCGACTTCGCGGTCAACCACCGGGACCTGATCAGCGGCCCCCACGCCGTCCTCGACACCAACGCGGGCAACGACCTGGCCAAGTTCGCCGGGATGAGCCCCGCCGCCGAGGCCGTGGCCAAGCCGCTGATCAAGAAGGTGCTGGACTCCGCGCCGCTGCTCTCGCCGTTCGGGAAGCTGTACGTGTACACGGCCCGCCAGGCCGCGTACTTCAACTACAACCAGTGCTCGTACTACGGCATCTGCGACCTTCGCAACAAGCTCATCTCGGTGATCCTGCCGAACCAGCTGGTCTGCGACAACCGCATCCTCCAGGCCCAGTCCCTGTCGGCCGCCGAACTGGCCACCGTCTGCGAGAGCCTGCGCAAGCAGGACGCGCTCTTCCACAGCGTGTCCAAGGACAACGGGCCCATCCCGAACCAGTACGCCAAGACCGTCACCTTCGGGATCTTCGCCAACAAGGCCGACTACACCACCTACTCGACGGCGATCTACGGCAACGGCACCGACAACGGCGGCCAGACCGTCATGGACGCGACCGACCCGAACAAGATGGCCGTGACCGTGATGTACCAGAAGGCCTGGAACGTCAACGACCCCGCCCGGGTGTGGAACCTCAACCACGAGTACGCCCACTACCTCGACAGCATCTACAACCTGAAGGGCAACTACGACACCCAGTCGTCCGTCCCGAACAAGTGGTGGGTCGAGGGCCTCGCCGAGTACGTCTCGTACACCCACCGCGGCGCCACCGACGTCGACGCGATGAACCAGGCGGCCAAGCACACCTACAAGCTCAGCACGCTCTTCCAGAACACCTACGAGAACGCGGACTCGACCCGCATCTACCCGTGGGGCTACCTGTCCGTCCGGTACATGCTGGAGAAGCACCCGGCCGACGTCCAGGCCATGCTGGAGCGCTTCCGCGTCGCCGACTACACCGGCGGCTACGCGGTCTACAACAACCTCGGCACCTCCTACGACGCCGACTTCGACGCCTGGCTCGACGCCTGCGTCGCCGGCGCCTGCCTCGCGACCGGCCCGACCTCCCTGTTCGACACCACGGTGAACGGCGCGACCGTCAGCATGAACGAGCGCTCCGTGCAGACCGGCACGGGCCGGATCACCGGCTACCGCTGGGACTTCGGCGACGGCACCTACTCGGACGAGCGCAGCCCGACCCACACCTACGGCACGCCCGGCGCGTACACCGTCGCGCTGACCACCACCGACGACACCGGCCGGATCGCCACCACGCAGGGCGCGGTCACCACGACCGCCCTCGGCCTGCCGACCTGCACCGAGCAGCGCACCGACGCGATGGCCCGCAACTGCGCCCGGCCCGGCCGCGCCGCGACCGCCGGCAGCACCGACTACCTGTACGTCTACCTGCCGGCCGGGACCACCACGCTGAAGGTCAACACCCTCGGCGGCACCGGCACCGCGTACCTGTACTACAACGACAACACCTGGGCCTCGCCGAAGGCCTACACCGCCGCCTCGACGGCCGCCGGCACCACCCAGTCCATCACCGTCACCAACCCCACGGCGGGCTACCGCTACCTGAGCCTGTACGGCGCCACCGACTTCAGCGGCGTCACCGTCACCACCGAGTTCTGATCCACGGAGCACCGTGACCGACGCCCG
>NZ_BAAAKJ010000235.1:423-13895 GCF_039527695.1 Kitasatospora putterlickiae | reverse complement strand
GTCAAAACGCCGTGTGCGGGCGGCGGGCGTGCGCCAGACTGGCCGGATGGTGATGAACACGGCGGCGGCGCTCGCCCACGGCACGGAGTCGCTGCGCTCGGCGGAGCCGGCCGAACGGGCGGCGGGCTGCGACCTGCTGGGCGCGGCGGCCGACCGCGACGAGACGGTCCAGGACGACGCGGCGACCGCACTGCTCGCCCTCGCCGAGCGGGAGCGGGACGGGCGCGTCCTGGCCCGCCTGGCGGAGGCCCTCGGACGGACCCGGGACGGGCGGGCGGTGCCCGTCCTGGTCGCCCTGGCCGGTCACCCCGACGCCGAGGTGCGCGGGCAGGTGGCAGCCGCCCTCTGGCCCGCGGAGGTGCTCACCGGCCCACCGGACGCCCCCGGCGTCCGTGCGCTCATCGGCCTGACCCGGGACCCGGACCCGGAGGTCCGCGACGCGGCGACGTTCACGCTCGGGTTCCAGTGCGAGGCCGACGGCCCGGACGTGCGGGCGGCCCTGTGGGAGCGGACCTTCGACGACCACCTGGACGCCCGCGAGGAGGGCGTCCGCGGCCTGGCCCGGCGGCGCGACCCGAGGGCCCTGCCGCTGCTGGTCGAACTGCTGGCGGACCCGGACGGCGCGGCCGTCCTCACCTTCCACGCGGCGGAGATCCTGGGCGCCCCCGAACTGCTGCCGCTGCTGGAGGACTACGACCCGGACGACCCCGGGGTGGCCGACGCCGTCGCCGCCTGCGACCCGGCCCGGCGGGCCCGGCTGGACGACGCGGCCTGGGCCCTGGTGTGCGCGGTGCAGCGGCTGCGCCCGGATCTCGCGCCCGCGGTCTGGGCGACCCGCTGCGAACCCGGCCTGACCCTCGGCGTCCACGGCGACCCGGACGCACCCGGCTACGACGTCGCGGCGCTGCTGGCCCGCGCGAACGGCGACCCGGCCCGCGCGGCCGACCTGGTCGAATCCGACCACCCGGTGATCATCCGGTCCTAGCATCGGCCCATGACCGACACCACCGCCTGGAAGTCCGACCGCGTCGGCAGCGCCCTGCGCGGCGAGAACCCCACCGTCCTCCGGCGGCTGACCGCCGGCTTCGCGGTGATGGGGGACGTGCAGTTCCTGCCCGGCTACACGGTCCTGCTCACAGACGAACCGGGCGTCGAACGGCTCACCGACCTGCCGCGAGCGCGCCGGCTGGCGTACCTGGCGGACCTCGACCGCCTCGGCGAGGCCGTCGAACGCGCTTGCCGGGCGGCCGATCCGGCCTTCCGGCGGGTCAATCTGGAGATCCTCGGCAACACCGACCCGATGCTGCACGTCCACGTCTGGCCCCGCTACGACTGGGAACCCGCGGACCTCGTCCGCCGGCCCGTCTGGCTCTACCCCGGCACCCACTGGACCGCCCCGACCCACCCCCTCGCCCCCGCCCACGCCCCCCTCCGCGCCGCCATCGGCACGGAGCTGGACGCGTTGGGATGAGCGGTGGTCCGGTCAGCCCGGCGGTGCGGTCACCTGGCAGACGACGACGAGCCGGAGACGGGGGACGACGTAGTACGTCATGAGCCCGCCCGCGACATCGAGGTAGCGCATCGGCTCCCCGCTCCCGTGATAGCCACTGCCATCGAGGTGGAGGGCCTCGGCGGCACGGACCAACTCGGCCGCCTTCTCCTCGACCACGGCGAGGAAGGGCGCCGGGGCGCCGCCGGTCACGCGTTCCTGGCTGGGAAGGTACTCCCAGCTCCAGGTCACCCGGTCACCGCCGCGTACGCCGTGCGGTAGATCTCGGCCACCAGGGAGGCGTTGCGGCGACACTCGGCGACGGTGGCCGCGTGGTTGGCCAGGTAGTTCGCCCGGTGGTAGGCCTCGGCGCGCTCCGGTACCCGTTCGATCTCGATCGTGGCGGCCCAATGGTCCACGAACGCCCTGATCGGCTGGACGCTGGCGGCATCGATGGCCTCGGCCATCGCCAGGGTCTGCCCGTTGACCATCTCCGGGAGCCGGTCCGCCGCCACGACCGCCAGCGCGGCCTTGAGCGCGGCCGGGTTCTTCTCCGGGCGGGGGATGAGCTCGGTACGGTCGGGAACGGGCTGACTCATGATGGCACTCCTCTCCTACGGGAGCGAGGCTACTCGCTCCGGCGCGGTGAGCCGCCATCGGCGCGGAGTCGGATGCGCTGGGGGAAAGGCCGGTGGTGCAGACCACTCGTTCTCGTGAATCCGCTGACCGGGGGCGGGACGGGCGGCCGGCGCGCGCCTACGCTGCGGGGCATGGACATCGTCATCCCGCTCTTCGACGACTTCGAGCCGCTCGACGCGATCGGCCCGTACCAGATGCTCGGTCATCTCCCGGGCGCCACCGTGCGGTTCGTGGCGGTGGGGGAGCGGGGGGCGGTCGCCGACGGCATCGGGGGGCTGCGGCTGGACGTGCCCGCCCGGTACGCGGAGGTCGAGGGGTGCGACGTGCTGCTCGTCCCGGGCGGGCGCGGCACCCGGCGGCTGCTGGCCGACGACGCCCTGCTCGACTGGCTGCGCCGGGTGCACGGGACCACCCGGTTCACCGCCTCCGTGTGCACCGGCGCGCTGCTGCTCGGGGCCGCCGGGCTGCTCGACGGGCTCGACGCCACCACGCACTGGGCGGCGGCGGGCGAACTGGCCGCGTACGGCGCCGCGTTCACCCCCGAGCGGGTGGTGCGCCGGGGCCGGATCGTCACGGCGGCCGGCGTCTCCGCCGGCATCGACATGGCGCTCCACCTCGCCGCCCTGCTGACCGACGAGACCACCGCCCGGGCGATCCAGCTGCACGCCGAGTACGACCCCGTGCCGCCCTTCGACAGCGGCAGTTGGGCGAAGGCCTCGCCCGTGGTCCGGGAGCGGATCAAGGACCTCCGGTAGCGCCCGGGCGGCTCAGCGGAAGTGCCCGGCGTGCTCGACCGCCCACTCCCGCAGCGTCCGCGCCGGACGGCCGGTGACCGTCCGGACGGTGTCGGACACCGGCTCCGGGTGGTCGATCCGGGCCGCGAGGAAGTCGAGCGCGCCGTCGACGACCCGGAGCGGCCAGCCGCCCGCCGGCATCCGGCGGCGGGCCTCGGGGCGCGGCAGCTACTCCCAGCGGACCGGCCGGCTGATGGCCTCGCCGATGATCCGCACCTGTTCCGCCCGGGTCGGCGAGGCCGGGCCGGTGAGGTCGTAGCGGGCGCCGTCGTGGCCGGGCCCGGTGAGCGCCTGGACGGCGACGGCGGCGATGTCCCGCTCGTCGGCCAGCGTCGTCCCGGCCCCGCCGGCGAAGCCCCGGACGGTGCCCGACGCGCGGATCTCGGCCGCCCAGCGCAGCGTGTTCGCCATGAACCCGTGTGGACGGAGGAAGGTGTACGGCACGCCCGACCGGGCGATCGCGGCCTCCAGTCCGGCGTCCGGGCGCCCGGGTGACACCGGTCCGTGCCCGGGGACGTCCCGGACGGCGGCGGAGGACAGGAACACCACCCCGGCGCCCGCCCCGGTCAGGGCCGCCACCGCCGCCGTGGCGCCGTCCGCCACCGCGAACGGCCACACCAGGAAGACCGCTTCCACACCGCGCGCGGCTGGGAGTTCGGCCTGCCGCCCGGCCGCTACCGCCGCACGGCCGTCCGGCGGTAGCGGTCCGCGCTCCTCGCTACGCGTGCAGGAAGGACTCCAGCGCGGTGGCCAGGGCGACCGGCGTCTCGTGCATCGGGTAGTGGCCGCTGGCGGGCAGCTGCTCCACCTCGGCGTTGGGGTAGTGCGCCAGGAAGGTGGCGCGCATCGCGTCGGCGGTCAGCAGGAGGTCGTGCTCGCCCACGAACACCCGGACCGGCACCGGGTTCCCGGCGATCCGGTCGACCAGGTCGGCGGTGGTCCAGTCGCGTACGTAGCCGCCGAAGGCCTCGCGGGTGGACAGCTCCAGCGAGCGGTCCACCATCCGGTCGAGCCAGACCCGGCCGGCCCGCCGGCCGGTCACCTGGTCCAGGATCCCGTACCGCTTCGCCCGGTCCTCGGCCGCGCCGTAGAACAGCTCCTCCCCGGCGGCGTCCATCGGGTAGGGCCCGGCCGGAACGGGTGCCAGCCCGGCCAGCCGCCGCACCCGGTGCGGCGCCTGGGCGAGCACCTGCTGGACGGCCTTGCCGCCCATCGAGTGCCCGACCAGCGAGAAGTCCCGCCAGCCGAGCTGGTCGGCCAGCGCGAGCGCGTCGTCCGCGATCTCGGCCAGCGTGTAGGCGCCGGCCACGTCCTTGCGCTCGCCGTAGCCCCGGTAGTCGAGGAACGCGTAGGAGAAGGCGGAGCCGTCCAGGTAGTCCGGGAACGGGCCCCAGCCGGCGCTGGTGCCGAACCAGTCGTGCAGCACCAGGACCTTGTGGGCGCCGGTGCCGACCAAGCGGTGAGGGATCGTCATGCCCGGCTTACTGCCCGATGGCGGCGGCCGCCGAAACCCCGGCCCGGAGCGCGCGCCGGTACGCCAGGCCCGGCCGCCCGTCGACGGTCACCGCGCCGGCCTCGGTGAAGCCGGTGCGGGCGAGCACCGCCCGGGAGGCGGCGTTGTCGACCGTGGTCACGGCGGTCAGCGTGCCCAGCCCGTACTGCTCGGCCGCCAGCCGGCACACCCGCTCGACCGCCGCCCGCGCCACGCCCCGTCCGGCGGCCGACTCGCCGACCCGGTACCCGAGTTCGGCGCTGCCGCCCGCGGCGTCCACCAGGTTGACCCGCCCGACGATCCGCCCCGCGCCGTCCAGCACCAGGTGGAAGTGGCAGGACCCGTCGGCCTGTTCGGCGAGCAGCGCCTGGTGCCGCTCGGCGAACCCGGCCGCCGTGAAGTACGCGTCCCCGCGGTCCGGCACCGACCGGGCGAACCACTCCCGGTTCTCCCGCTCGAACGCCAGCAGCGCCGCCGCGTGCTCGTCCGCCAGCCGCTCCAGCCGGATACCGCCCGCTGTGATCATCCGCCCATCGTCAGATCCTGCGGCGACCGCTGTCCAGCGTGGAGAATGCCGGTATGACGCAGACGGGCGAGAGCGCACTGGTCCTCCCGGTGCCGGAGGCGGAGGCCGTCGTCGGGCCCTGGCGCGAGCGGTACGACCCGTCGGCGCGGCTCGGCGTGCCCGCCCACGTGACGGTGCTGTACCCGTTCCTGCCGGCCCACCGGCTGGACGCCGGGGTGCTCGGCGACCTCGGTGAACTCCTCGCCGCCCAGGGCGCGTTCGACCTCGCCTTCACCCACTGCGGGGACTTCCCCGGCGTCCACTACCTCGCCCCGTCGGCCGGGGCCGCCGCGCGGCTGAACGCGCTCACGGCCGCCGTCGCCGCCCGCTGGCCGGAGCACCCGCCCTACGGCGGCCGGTTCGCGGAGGTGGTCCCGCACCTGACGGTGGCCTACCACGACGACCCCGGACCCGTCGCCGCCGGCCTCGCCCCGCACCTGCCGCTCACCGCCCGCGCCGAGGCCGTCCGGCTGCTGGTGTTCGACGGCGCCCGGTGGGTCCGGCGCGCCGACTTCCCGCTCTCCCCGAAGGAACCCCGATGATCGGTGAACTGCAGTGCGTCGTCCTCGACTGTCCGGACCCGGCCGCGCTGGCCCGGTTCTACGCCGGGCTGCTCGGCGGCGAGGTGGACCGCCCGGACCCGCGCTGGTCGCTCGGCGAGGACTGGTCCACCCTGCACACCCCCACCGGCCAGGTGCTCTGCTTCCAGCGCGTCGCCGACCACCGCCCGCCCCGCTGGGGCGAACCGGCGAGCCCCCAGCAGGCCCACCTGGACATCGACGTCCCCGACCTCACCACCGCCGAGCCCGCCGTCCTCGCCCTCGGCGCCACCCTCCTCCACGACGCCGGCTCCTGGCGCGTCTACGCCGACCCCGCCGGCCACCCCCTCTGCCTCATCCCCGCCCGCCACTGAGCGTTCGGGGACGCGGGGCCCGGCGCCGGGCCTCAGGAGATGCGGCGGACGCGGCGGATGGCGAGGGTGATCAGCAGGGCGGTCAGGGCGAGGAAGATCCCGGTCTCGATGGCCTGGAAGGTCCAGAACCGGTCGGCCGGCTGGTACTCCAGCCAGTTGCTGTAAGGGCCGGGGCCGTAGCCGTCCCGGTCGATGCCGGCCAGGCACTGGGCGACGCCTTCGCCGCCGCCACCGCAGCTGATCCGGGCGTCGGGGATGACGATGGCGCCGGTGCCGTTGCGGACGCCCTCCTGGTAGACCCACGAGCCGGCGAAGCGGTTGGCCATCTCCGTACCGTCGACCGCGTAGGCGAGCGTCTTGGCCGGCATGAAGGAGGGGCGGGCGAGCAGTTCGACGAGGGCCCGGACCGTGATGAACGCGACGAGCGAGACGCCCATCGCGGGCAGCACCCGGCGGCTGAGCGTGCCGGCCAGGATGCCGAGCGCGACCGCGAACAGCGTGTACCCGATCGGCGCGAGGCCCTGGACGTCGAAGACCAGGACGCGGAAGCGGCCGAGGCCGTTGGCGGCGAGCGGCCCGAGCCACCAGGCGGCGCCGAGCGCGTAGCCGACGGACAGCACCAGCGCGACCGCCCCGACCAGGCCGAACTTGGTGAGGATCCAGCGCCGGCGGCTGATGCCCTGGGTCCAGACCAGCCGGTGGGTGCCGTTCTCGACCTCCCGGGCGACCAGCGGGGCGCCGAGGAAGATTCCGGCCAGGACCGGCAGCAGGACGAGCAGGATGGCCAGGTAGGCGGTCGATTCGTACTTGCTCTTGAAGCGCTGGCTCAGCGCCTCGCAGCCGCCGCCGTCGACGAGTTCGGCGTGGCCGAGTGCCCGCAGGCAGGCGCCGAGGCCGGAGTCCTCGAAGGACGAACGCATGGCCAGCCCGGTGGGCACCAGGACGGCGGCGAGCACGACGAGCGCCACGGTCGTCCACAGGGCCTGCCTGCGGTGCTGGCGCCAGGTCAGCCAGATCACGCCGCCACCTCCGCGGGGGAGTGGGTGCCCAGGTGGGCGAGCACGAGGTCCTCCAGGGTGATCTCGTGCACGGCCCAGTGGCTCTCGTCCACCGGCCCGTCGGTGCGCACCAGCAGCGTGGACTGCCGTTCGGTGTGGCTGGCCCGGATCACCGAGGCCACGCCGGGGACGGCGGCGCCGTCGGGCAGCCGGGGGCCGATCAGCCGGCGGTGCCCGGCGAGCAACTCCTCGACCGGGCCGGCGAGCTGGACGCGGGAGGTGTGCAGCAGCACCAGGTGGTCACAGACCCTTTCGAGGTCGGCGAGCAGGTGGGAGGAGAGCAGGACGGTGGTTCCGTACTCGCCGACGGCGCCCATCAGGGCCTGCATGAACTCGTGCCGGGCGAGCGGGTCCAGCGCCGCCACCGGCTCGTCGAGCAGCAGCAGCCGGGGACGCTTGGCGAGCGCCAGCGCGAGTGCGACCTGGGCGCGCTGGCCGCCGGAGAGCCTGCCGACGGGTTTGTCGGACGGGATGCCGAGCCGGCCCAGCCGGTCGCGGGCGATGGCGGCGTCCCAGCCGCGGCGGTTGAGCCGTCCGCCCATGGTGATCAGCTCGGTGGCGGTGAAGTCGGGGTAGAGCGGGGTGTCCTGGGCGACGAAGCCGAGGTCGGCCAGGGCGGCGCGGTCGTGGCGGGGATCGCGTCCGAAGACGCGGGCCCACCCGGTGTCGGGCTGGAGCAGGCCGACGGCGAGGTGGAGCAGGGTGGACTTGCCGGCGCCGTTGGGGCCGACCAGGGCGGCGATCCGTCCGGCGGGCAGTTCCAGCGAGCAGTCCCGCAGGGCCCAGGAGCGCCCGTAGCGCTTCCCCAACCCCTCGGTTCGCAGAGCGACTTCCGTCATGTGTTTCCCCCAAGATGACTGTTGGACCGGTCAGGTCCCGCTGGCGGGCGGCCGGTCGGGCGTGGCGCGCAGGGTGGTGTCGACGAGCGCGGCGATGTCCTCGCGGGCGAGTCCGGCGGCCTGCGCCTTTCCCAGCCAGGCCACCAACTCCTCGCGCAGCGCAGCCTGGTGGGCCAGCGAGGGGCCGGCCAGGGTGCGGACGAGGAAGGTCCCCACTCCGGGTCGGCCCTCGGCGAGTCCCTCCAGTTCCAGCTCCCGGTAGGCCTTGAGCACGGTGTTGGGGTTGATCGCCAGGGCCTGGGCCACGTCCCGCACCTTGGGCAGCCGGTCCCCCGGTTGCGCCAGTCCGACCCGCAGCGCCTGCTTCACCTGTAGGACCAGCTGCATGTACGTGGCCACGCGTGAGCGGCCGTCGAGCACGAACTCGATCACCAGTTGTTCTCCTGTCTTAGGACAGTAAGACAGGATAGGCGCGCGTCAGTCAAGTGATGAAGGGACAAGCGGAACTGACGGTGGCTCGGGCCGGGGATCAGGTCAGTGTCAGGGTGTCCCCGACCGCGAGCCGGCCGGGGGTGGCGACCTCGGCGAGGGCGTCCAGCCGGCCGTCGTGGAACTGGACGAGGGCCTTGAGGATCTCCGGGGCGTGCGGCAGTCCGGGCTGGGCGGCGGTGGTCATCACGCAGCGCTCGCTGGAGCGGACGAAGGCGAGCCGGGCGCCGGAGCGCGCGGAGCCGTGCGCCTGGTGCCCGAACCAGGCGTCCTCGGTGAACGGCGGGGTGCCCGGCGGGGTGCGCAGCAGGATGTTCGGGCGGAACCGGCGGACGTCCACCACGGCGGACGGTGCGGCGTCGGCGACCCAGTCCAGGGTGGCGGTGGTGAGCACGCTGACCGGGAGCTGGTCGAAGTGCGAGACGGCGTCCTCGCGGGCCAGCTCGACGTCGTCGCGCTGCAGGTAGGCGCGGAGGAAGGCGGTCGGGTCGATGACCGGCCGGCCGAGCGGGTCGAACAGCTCGGGGCCGTCGAGCCGGTGGCCGAGCCGGGCGGAGAGGCGGAGCAGGCCGTCCATCCGGCGGAACCGGCGGGTGTTCTTGCCGGAGCCGAGCCTGCCGTTGCCGTCGCGCACGGCGTAGAGGCGGTCGCCCGCGAGCCCGCGGTCGTCCACCTCGACGGAGTCGAGCCGCTCACCGCCGGTGGACTTCACGGGGTAGCGCCAGAGCTGCTCGATGACTCCGATGATCTCTGCCATGGCCGGAAAGCGTAGCGCCGCCCGCCAATGATGGTCTAGACCAAGTCGCCTGGCCCGGCCAGGTGTTCGAACCGGGCCGGGGCGCGGCCGCTCATCCGAGCCTGGCGACCGCCCGCACCGGGGCCCCGTCGGCCGCCACCAGTCGCAGTGGGAAGAGCGACACCTCGACCGGCCGGCCCGCCTCCTGGGCCGTCAGCAGCGGCCGCAGATCGGTCAGGTTCTCCGCGATCACCCCGCCGCCCGGCGCCCCGAGCAGCACCCGGTGCGCGGCCAGCGTCGGCTCCTCGGCGGCCGGCTGGTCGTGCTCGTCGGTGAGGTCGGCGAGCAGCGCGGCCACCGCCGGGTCGCCCGGGCCCAGGGCGGGCGTCGGGTCCACGCTGAGCGCGTCCACCCCGACCGTGCGCACCCCGGCGGCGACGATCGCCTCGGCGGCCCGCGCGGTCAGGCTCGGGTGGGCGAGGTAGGCGTCGGTGCCCCAGTGCCGGGCCCAGCCGGTGGCGAGCAGCAGCACGGTGCCCTCGCCGGCCCGCTCCAGCGCGGGCGCGAGCAGCTCGGGGGTGATCGCGGCGCGCGGCTCCAGGCCGCGCAGGTCGGCGACGACCGCCGAGCCGGTGAACCGCTCCAGCGGCAGGCCGTCCAGCGTCGGCCAGGTGACGTCGACGTGGTACGGCGCGTCCACGTGGGTGCCGGACTGCGAGCCGAGGTGCAGGGCGAGCACGTTCACCCCGGCGGTGGCGGTGGTGAGGGCGGGCTCCAGGAGGACGGCCGGATCGCCGGGGTAGACCGGCATCGCGGTGGTCACCTGGTGGGTGAGGTCGACGAGGGTGGCCATGCCGCCCATCCTCCCAGGGCGGGCCGGGGCGGGAGGAGGGGTGGAGTGGAGATAGAAAGTAGGCACTATGGAAAAGCCTGAGCAGCCAGTCCGCCGTCCCTGGGTCGTGGGGGTGTCCGGCGCGTCCGGCACCCCGTACGCCGCCGCGGTGATCCGCGCCCTCCTCGCCGCGGGCGAGTCGGTCGACCTGGTGGTCAGCCGCGCGGCCCGGCTGACGATCCTCGACGAGACCGGCATCGCCTTCCGGGACGCGCACTGGCGCGCCGACCTCGCCGAATGGCTGGGAGCCGGGGTGGACGGCCTGGACGACGTCAGGTACTGGCCGGCGGGGGACTTCGCGGCGGGCCCGTCCAGCGGCTCGTACCCCGCGAAGGGGATGCTGGTGGTGCCCGCGACCACCGGCGCGGTGGCCGGGATCGCGCTCGGCCTCAGCAAGGACCTGCTCCAGCGGACGGCCAGCGTCACCCTCAAGGAGCGGCGGCCGCTGGTCGTCTGCGTCCGCGAGACACCACTCAACGGGGTGACGTTGAAGCACTTGGTGGAACTGGACGCGCAGGGCGCGGTCGTGCTCCCCGCCTCGCCCGGGTTCTACGCGGGCGGCTCCACCGTCGCCGAGCTGGTCGGATTCGTCGCCGGACGGGTCCTGGACGCCGTCGGAGTACCGCACGCGCTGTACCGCCGGTGGGAGGGCGAGCTGGGCGCGGCGGCCCGCGCGACCGAACGGTCGACCTGAGGGGGAGTGAGGGACCGCAGGACGGGAGAGTATGTTCTCTGCGATATCCGGGTTGGTCCGAGCACGGCGCCTTTGAATCCGGATAATGATCTGTGGGTCTGGTGAGGTTCGGAAGGACGCGGACGGTATATGGACACGGTGGACAGACAGCTCATCCAGGCGCTCCGGGAGAACGGCCGCGCGTCCTACGCAGAGCTGGGCCGGCTGGTCGGCCTCTCCGGCCCGAGCGTCACGGACCGCATCAACCGCCTGGAGCAGGCCGGTGTCATCACCGGCTACCGGGCGACGGTCAACCCGGCCTCGCTCGGTTTCGGGGTCACGGCCCTGATCGGCCTCCAGTTGACCGACGCGGCGGACCACGAGGACGTCGCGTTCCGGCTGAAGGACCTCGGCGAGGTCGAGGACTGCTGGTTCATCGCCGGTGACGACTCGTACATGCTCAAGGTCCGGGTGCCGGACGTCGAGGGCCTGGAGTCCGTGGTGAAGCGGATCTCGGGCACCAAGGGCGTGGCCCGCACCCGGACGACCGTCGTACTCTCCACCAAGTGGGAGAGCCGGGTCAGCGAGCTGCCGCTGACCGAGGGCGAGTAGCGCACGGCGGAAGAGACGGTCATGGCACTGGTCGGTCTGGAGGAACTGCGCGCGGCCCGGGAGCGGGTCGCGGGCGTCGCGGTGCGCACCCCGCTGGTTCCCGCCCCCTGGGCGGAGGACGGCGGGCGCCGGCTCTGGCTCAAGCCGGAGAACCTCCAGCCGACCGGGGCGTTCAAGGTCCGGGGCGCGTACAACCGGCTCGCCGCGCTGAGCGACGACGAACGCGCCCGCGGCGTGGTCGCCCAGTCCAGCGGCAACCACGCGCAGGCGGTGGCGTACGCCGGGCGGCTGCTCGGGATCAAGGCCGTGATCGTGATGCCGGACACCTCGCCCGCGGTCAAGGTTGAGGCCACCCGGTCGTTCGGCGCCGAGGTGCTGCTGGTGTCGCCGGAGGAGCGGGACACCGTGCCCGCCGAGCTGGCCGAGCGGCACGGTTACGTCTGGGTGCCGCCGTACGACGACCCGTTCATCATCGCGGGCCAGGGCACGGTCGGCCTGGAGATCGCCGAGGACGCCCCGGCGGAGCTGGACACCGTGCTCGTCCCGGTCAGCGGCGGCGGGCTGATCGGCGGTACCGCGGCCGCGCTCAAACTGACCCGCCCGGGCGTGCGGGTGGTCGGCGTCGAGCCCGAGCTGGCCGCCGACGCGCAGGCCGGCCTGCGGGCCGGCCGACGGGTCGCCTGGCCGGTCGCCGACACCTACCGGACGATCGCCGACGGCCTGCGCACGCCGTCCGTGGGCGTGCTGCCGTACGAGCACCTCACCGCCTACGTGGACGACATCGTCACCGTCACCGAGGACGAGATCCGCGCCACGGTGGCCCTGCTGGCCCGGCGCGGGCGGATCGTCGCCGAGCCGTCCGGCGCGGTCGCCCCGGCGGCCTACTTCCACCGGGCCGCCGGGCTCGGCGGGCGGGCCGTGGCGGCCGTGGTGAGCGGCGGCAACATCGAGCCGGCGCTGCTGGCGGAGCTGCTCGCCGGCTGACCCGCGCGGGGCGGCTGCCCGCGAACCGCCCCGGGCGGGGGCGTACGCTCGTTCCGGCAAGGATTCGAAGTCGGAGGAGGCGGGGCACCGCATGGACGCAGGGCTCAAGCGCGAGCTGGAGGCGAAGGTCTACGCGGGGGAGCGGCTGACCCGGGAGGACGGGATCGCGCTCTACGAGAGTGACGACCTGGCCTGGCTGGGCGGCCTCGCCCACCACGTGCGGACGCGGAAGAACGGTGACGTCGTCCACTTCAACGTCAACCGCCACCTCAACATGACCAACGTGTGCAGCGCGTCCTGCGCGTACTGCTCGTTCCAGCGCAAGCCGGGCGAGAAGGACGCCTACACGATGCGCATCGAGGAGGCCGTCCGGCTCGCCAAGGCGATGGAGGTCGACTCCCTCACCGAGCTGCACATCGTCAACGGCCTGCACCCGACCCTGCCGTGGCGCTACTACCCGCGCTCGCTGCGGGAGCTGAAGGCCGCGCTGCCGAACGTCTCGCTGAAGGCCTTCACCGCCACCGAGATCCACTGGTTCGAGCGGATCAGCGGCCTGCCCGCCGACGAGATCCTCGACGAGCTGATCGACGCCGGCCTGGAGTCGCTGACCGGCGGCGGCGCGGAGATCTTCGACTGGGAGGTCCGCCAGCACATCGTCGACCACGACACCCACTGGGAGGACTGGTCGCGGATCCACCGGCTCGCCCACAGCAAGGGCCTCAAGACGCCGGCCACCATGCTCTACGGCCACATCGAGGAGCCCCGTCACCGGGTGGACCACGTGCTGCGGCTGCGCGAGCTGCAGGACGAGACCGGGGGCTTCCAGGTCTTCATCCCGCTGCGCTACCAGCACGACTTCCACGACTCCAAGGACGGCGTGGTGCGCAACAAGCTGATGGCGCGCACCGAGATGGCCACCGGCGCCGAGGCGCTGAAGACCTTCGCGGTCTCCCGGCTGCTGTTCGACAACGTGCCGCACGTCAAGGTCTTCTGGGTGATGCACGGCGTCACCACCGCCCAGCTGGCGCTCAGCCACGGCGCGGACGACATGGACGGCTCGGTGGTCGAGTACAAGATCACCCACGACGCGGACAACTTCGGCACCCCGAACAAGCTGAGCCGCGAGGACCTGCTCGACCTGATCCGGGACGCCGGCTTCCGCCCGGTGGAGCGCAACACCCGCTACGAGGTCATCCGCGAGTACGACGGCCCCGACCTGGGCCGTCGCGAGTCGCCGCAGGCGATGCGCCTCTGACCGGGGCTCCGGTTTCCCGGCCGCCGTCCGGACCTTCGCGGT